>CAZCEF010000069.1:5527-6795 GCA_964497695.1 uncultured Dehalococcoidaceae bacterium
TCGTCCCACCAGGCTGAGCCAAGATGGGCAAGGACAACTTTCAAGCGCGGGAAAGCCTTAAGCACCAGCGCAAAATTTAGCGGCTCAGCATATTCCGTGTGCGGTTCAGGCATCTTAAACCATAGAGGAAAAAGAACCAATTCATGAGAATGGGGCCAGGGACCTGAGTCCGCCAATACCGGCAGACCGAGCTCCTGACACTTCTCATACATCGGAAAGAGGGCTTCATCACCAGGGTAGAAAGAATACATGCCGGGGTGCATTTTTACTCCTTTTGCTCCCTGCTTCACCCTCAACTCAAACTCTTGAAGGATGGCTTTGGCATCACCGAAGTCAGTGGACATGCCAATGAAGGGAACCAGCCTCGGCTGGTTGCGCCCCACCCCACAACCCCACTCGTTATACTTCTTCTGTAGCGCCGCAATTTCTTCGCTCAGCTTCTTCACCTTTTCACGACGTTGCGCCTCCGGTAATGCCATTAGCCTGGCTTTCTCAAAAAGCGGGGCACGGTATTGCCGGGGAATCAGTATCATGAAAGCCATCTTGGCGATACCACTCTTGTCCATGTAAGTAATCACTCTCTCGGGATTAGCCCACCGGTCCTCGTCCCGGCGCCCGGGGGCCGTCCAGTAGTTAGCTTCTTCTTCCAGCGACTGCGTCAGATGGATATGAGCATCAATTATTTCGTAGTCCTTCATTGGTTCCTCCTTTATTTCCCGCCAGAAGTCGGAAACATTATAGCACGGCTCGGCTAACATTGGAATTAGATGTACTCGTTTCAGTACCTTAGTGACACTTTTTTGTCTACAATGTCAGGTAACCTCACCCCCTAACCCCCTCTCCTAGCCGGAGAGGGGGAGTAAAAGGAAGAGGGGACGTGTTCACAATAACAGCATTTCCCGGGTCTATTGTGCCAGTTACTTCCACGGTCTTACCGTCAAGCCATACCGTGATATTGAGCATATCCAGCACCTGGCGCTTACTTTCAAAGTCCAGGGCGGCTATCCGGGTCTGCATACGCCCAATAAAACTCTCTAATTTCGGTATGTTGATAACGGCGTCCTGACTGGCCTTGATCCGTTTTTCCAACTCTATTTTCGGAGCCTTCAGCGTTTCTTTTGCCTGATTCAGCCTCCGGTTCTCCGTCTCCACCTGGTCCTCCGGGAAGCCCTTTAACGCCCACTACAAAAGCTGGTGCTGCTCACGGTCAAGAGCGTTCTGGCACGCCCTGTAAACAAGATAGCCCTCCGCCTTTGCTTCCTTGTCTC
>CAZCEF010000070.1:0-6659 GCA_964497695.1 uncultured Dehalococcoidaceae bacterium
GAGTTTATCGCTGAGCTCGGCAAAGAGAAGGCACTCAAGATAATTGAGAAGGCGTGGGCTAAGTATGGTAATGACATGTGGAACAGCCGTCTGGAAGGAGTGCCTCAGGAAGGCAGGTTCAAAGCGCTCGGCGAGTGGTTTATCAAAGCCCAAGGGGAAAACAGACCAGAACTAAAGGTTATTGAGGTAACTCCCGAGCGCGTCTGCATTGAGCTATCCTGGTGCCCGACCTGGGAGGTCTGCCGCAAGCTGGGAGTCCCTGAAATTTGCCAGATGTATTGCGACTCGGATTATATCTCGGCAAAAACAATACATCCCAAAGTAAAGCTAGTGCGCGATAAAGAGCTCGCCTACGGCGCCGACCGCTGTAACCACTGCTGGGTTCTGGAAGAATAAATCAGCCATCGCCAGTATTGATGATATTCATCGCCGGCTAATTAAGGACGCCATTGACAAGAGACTTAATATCGCGGTGCTGAGGGACTTAGACGAACCGACTTGACTTGACCATCGTGCCTGCGGAAAGCCCAGACTAGTTCAGTTCAATCATCTTGTGCTATACTCAAACAAAACTCTGGAAAAGGATCCCAAAGATGAAAAAGACCAAAGTTGGCATAATTAATGTTACCGGCTACGCTGGCGTTGAGCTGGCGCGGTTGCTCTCTCGCCATCCCGGTGTGCAACTGACTTCAGTTACTGGTCGCAGTGCCGCCGGGCAGAAGCTGAACCAGTTTTTCCCCCACCTCACCGACCTTGACCTCACCATTGAAGCTAAACTGGGCGAGACAGAACTCGTCTTCTCAGCGATGCCCCACAAGGACAGCGCTCTGGAGATTGTCCCGCTCATTGGCGCCGGCACCAAGGTAGTGGACATCAGCGCCGACTTCCGGTTAAGAGACCCCAAGGAGTATCAGAAATGGTATGGCGTGGCTCACCCTGCCCCACAATTGCTGAAAAAGGCAGTCTACGGTCTGACGGAACTATATCGCGAGAAGATAGCTTCAGCACAGCTGGTAGCTAATCCCGGGTGCTACCCCACCGGCGCGATTCTCGCCCTTGCCCCCGCCGTCAAAGCCGGACTGATTGAACCGGACATTATCTTTGATAGCAAGTCGGGCGTATCGGGAGCGGGCAGAAGCCTCAGCCTGACGACTCACTTTCCTGAAGTCAATGAAGATGTCAGCGCCTATGCTTTAGAGGGTCACCGTCATCTACCCGAAATTACTCAGGAATTGAGACTGTTAGGTGCCAAGGACCCGGCGGTAACCTTTATTCCCCACCTCATCCCGATGACCCGGGGGATACTGACCACGGCTTATGCCCCCCTCCTCCCCGGCAAGCTTACTAAGGGGGGAAAGGGGGAGGCAGAGTTAAAGACCATTTATCTAGACTTCTATCAGGGCGAGCCTTTTGTCAAGGTTCTGTCTGCCCCACCCCACACCAAGTATACCTGGGGAAATAACTTCTGCTTTATCTACCCCACGATAGACCACCGCACCAGGCGACTAATTGTAATCAGTGCCATTGATAATCTGGTTAAAGGGGCGGCGGGACAGGCAGTTCAGAACATGAATCTGATGTTGGGACTGCCGGAGACGGCAGGGCTTGAGGCATCAGCGGTTTATCCGTAAATTATCAGGCGGTCTCCCTTTCCACCAACTCCCGATAGGCTGACATCAGTCTTCTGGTGATTTCACCCGGTTTTCCTGAGCCAATGGTTATCATCCTGCCATCTATATCCCGGACCGCAACCAGAGGCATTACCTCCATCACTGAGTTAGTCAGGAAAGCCTCATCAAAGCGTCCCAGGTCTTCCAGCCTGACTTCACTTTCTATTGCCTTTATTTTCATAGTTTTAGCCAGTTCCAGAACCACCTCGCGCGTAACTCCGGGCAGGATACCGCATTCCAGCGACGGTGTGACCAGACCCGTCGGCTCTACAAAGAAAACGTTACTGATGCTGCCTTCGGTGATAAAGCCATCCTCGTTCAATAACAGGGCTTCATCCATTCCGGACTTTTCTGCCTCCGCCTTCGCCAGAAGACTGATTAAGTAATTGGTCGTTTTCAGCCGGGAGAGAAGCAAGTGACTGTAACGTCGGAAGCTTGAGACACAAACCCGATAGCCTCTATGGTATACCTCTGAGGGCAAAGGCGAATAACTTCTAGCCGTGACCAGCACTGTAGGCATAGCCCTGACATTTAACCCCGGAAATGAGTCCACCTCCCCTCGGGAAACGGTTAGCCTCAAGCGGGCATCTCGCAGACCATTAGCTTCCAATGTGTCAATGCAAGCTTGATTTAGGTTAAACTCCTTTAGCGGGGCGTCCAGACCAATGGCTTTCGCCGAATCTAAAAGTCGCTTCACATGCTGTTCAAGACGAAAAATTTTCCCGTGATAGGCGCGCATCGTCTCAAAGAGTCCATAACCATAAAGAAAGCCAAAGTCAAACGCCGATACCTTTGCCTGCGCGCGGGGTATCAGGGCACCATTGAGGTAAACCATCTCCACCATTATCCCCTCCGCAATTGCAGGAAGTTAGCCAGAATATCATGTCCGTGGTCGGTCAGGATTGACTCAGGATGAAACTGAATCCCCTCCACCAGGTCCTTGCTGTTTCTGACGCCCATAATTTCGTCCGCCTCAGTCCAGGCGGAAACCTTAAGGGCTGGCGGTACGGTTGCTGCGTTAATGACCAGAGAGTGGTACCTGCCGCCAACCAGAGGTGAGGGCAAGCCTCGGAAAATAGTCTTGCCATCGTGGTGAATAAGTGAAGCTTTACCGTGCACCGGCACCCTGGCTCGCCTGATTACACCGCCATAGACATAGCCGATACACTGATGCCCGAGGCACACCCCCAGAATCGGAACCTTACCACAGAAGTAACGCACTACGTCGTTGGAAATGCCCGCCTCTAAAGGAGTGCCGGGTCCGGGGGAGATGATGATATGGCTGGGTGATAACGACTCAATTTGCTCTAGAGTAACTTTATCATTGCGGTAGACCCGGGACTGCCAGCCCAGCTCTCCCAGGTACTGAACGAGGTTATAGGTAAAAGAATCGTAGTTATCTATAACCAGAATCAACCTTTTGCCTCCACTGCCACCTGAGCGGAAAGGTTAAGCGCTTGGATGAGGGCTTTACCTTTGTGCAGGGTCTCCTCATACTCTGCCTCAGGCTCAGAATCATAAACGATGCCGCCTCCCACCTGAAAGTAAGCCCTCCCCTCTTTAACCAGAAAAGTCCGAATCACGATATTAAGGTCCATCTCGCCACTGAAGCTGAGGTAACCGATTGAGCCAGTATAAACACTCCGCCGGGTAGGCTCAAGCTCATCAACAATTTCCATCGCCCGCACCTTTGGCGCGCCGGTTATAGACCCGCCGGGAAAGGTAGCTTTCAGCAGGTCAATCCGGCTCTTACCTTCGCACAGCCTACCAACCACGGTAGAGATCAAATGGAAGACGGTGGGATAGGTCTCCAGAATTACCAGCTCGGTGACCCTGACTGTCCCAAAGCGGCACACCCGACCCAAATCATTGCGCTCCAGGTCAACAATCATCACGTTCTCGGCTCGGTCCTTTTCGCTGGAGAGCAATTCCTGAGCCAGCGCCCTGTCCTCTTCTGGTGTTCTGCCACGGGGTCGCGTCCCTTTTATCGGGCGGGTCTCCGCCCAGTCACCTCTTACCTTCAAGAACCGCTCCGGCGAGGCGCTGACCACACTCACCCCATCAAAGCCAAGATAGCTGGCAAAGGGGGCGGGGTTAATACTGCGTAATCGGCGGTAAAGCTCATAAGGGGGGATAGCGAAGTCAGTTTCAAATCTTTGCGACAAATTTACTTGAAAAATATCGCCAGCGCAAATATATTCCCGGGCGACTGACACCGCTTTAAGATACTCTTCGTGAGAAAAATTTGATTTTAACGTGATGCCCTCTGCCAACAGAGCCGAAGTCGGAGTCGCCAGCAAAGGTCGGCTGAACATCCTGTCTTTTAGCTCTTTCCGTCTTTCTTCCGCCCGATGAAGTCGCTTATCTTCATCTAATTCAGGAAATCCCGTTGATACCAGATAGGCTCTCCCCGCAAAATGGTCAAAAGCGATAATTGCATCGTAGAAAGCGAAATAGCTTTCGGGTAGCTTCAAATCATCAATCGCTCGCGAAGGCAATTGCTCGATAAAATGGCACAAATCATAGCTGAAATAACCGACTGCCCCACCCACAAAGGGAAGCCCCGAGGGATTATCCAGAGTGTATAAAGCCAGCAGTTCCTCAATGATATCAAAGGGATTACCATGCCGACTTTCCTTCTTCCCCTCTCTTATGGCTGATATATCATCGCCTCGACTCCTCACCACCAGAAAGGGATGGCTGCCGATGAAGGAGTAACGCCCGAGCTTGCCCGGGTCCATGCCACTGTCCAAAAAGAAGCTGAAGGGTTGTGCCTGAAATAACTCAAAGCATTGCAGGGCGGTGAGTGGAGTCTGAATTTCCTCAATCAATGGATAACGCTTCATTTGGCGCTACTTCTTTAAATCCAGACCACAGCTGTATGCTTTGGCAATCACTTCACCAAAAGCGACATACTGCCGATTGGGTTCGGTGGTATAGATGAAGGGCTTTATCTTACGGATGTCCGGTTTGCCATCGGTCAGGCGGTCTTCGGAAATATAGACTTCTTCAATCCGGCCAATGAAAAGAGTATGACTACCCAAGGTTGAATTCTGCACCACCTGGCACTCCAGATTAATGGGACACTGCTCAATCAGAGGGGCACTGCCCAGCTTGCCGTAGAATACCTTGAAGTGGCAGGTTTCCACCTTGTCCTCCTTTGCACCCGAAGCGGTCCCACAGTAGTCAACTTCCCTGACCAACTCCACCGATGGGATATTGACGGAAAAAGTCATGTTCTGGCTGACACCCCTGTGGGTGTGCCGACTGGGTCGTATGGCGATGGAGACCATCGGTGGCTCGCCATTAGCAATGCCCGCCCAGGCTACCGCCATAAAGTTCGGTTTACCATCAACATTTGCCCCCACCAGAAAGACCGGCATCGGATAGACCAGTGTTTTGGGACCCAATTTCACTTTGCGCATCTCAGCCTCCACAACCTTAAGAAAAACTTTTTTATTATAACCTTTTCCGCCCTTCATGAATAGTGGGTTTGTCACATCAGTTTGGCTCTGCTATGCTTTAAGCAATGATTGAAGATTTCCGCCGCCTGGATTACGTCAAGATTACGATTCTGGGTTTTGCCACATCAGCGCTTTGGAATAGCCTGCATAGCATTGTTTTGCCGCTTCGTCTGCTTGATTTTGTCGGCGAATCAGAAAAGAACACCTCTCTGGGTCTGCTCACTTTTGCCGGGCTGGCACTAGCGATTCTGGTCCAGCCAATCGCCGGCAGGACTAGTGATAGTTCTGGCTTCCGCTGGGGTCGGCGCCGACCCTATATCCTCCTCGGCACCATAATCGCCCTGCTCATCCTACCCGGCATCGGTCGCGCCGAAAGTTATGCTGTCCTTTTCATCATCTATTGCCTGCTGCAGATAGCCGCCAACACAGCTCAAGGACCCTACCAAGCATTAATTCCCGACCTTGTTCCTGAGGGAAAACGGGGACTGGCTTCCGGCGTAAAGACTCTGCTGGAGATACTCGGGGGGATTGTGTTGGTAAGGCTGATTGGCTATTTGATGGGCAGATACTCCACTGGCGGAGAGAGCCTATGGCTGTGGCTGGTGCTGGGGGCGCTGGGTTCAGTCCTTCTTATAGCAATGCTGGCAACGGTGTTAACCGTCAGCGAAAGACTGGCCACTGGTGCCCCTCGCCTGTCCTTTATTCCTGCCTTAATCCAGAGTTTCAAGATTGACGTCCGCGCCAAGCCCGATTTCGTCCTCTTCCTCGTCTCCCGACTGCTTATCATTATGGCGCTGACGACTCTGCAGACGTTTGCTCTTTATTTTCTGAGAGACGTGGCTGGCGTCATTAACCCCGCCGAAGTAACCGCCAACCTCCTCATTGTTGTCGGTATTACGATGCTGGTTGCCGTCTACCCGGCAGGTCGGATTAGCGATAAAATCGGACGCCGACCGGTGGGCATCTTTTCGGGGCTTCTGGGTGCTTCGGGTATTCTGGTCTTCTTCCTTTCCAGTAAATACGGCTACATCTTGTTTGGTGGGGCAATTATCGGGATTGCCACCGGTGCTTTTATGAGCTCCAACTGGGCTCTCGCCACCGATTTAGTCAATAAGGGGGAAGAGGCGCGTTACCTGGGGCTGACCAACCTGGCAACAGCAGGCGGCTCGGCACTGGCACGACTTGCCGGTCCAGCCATTGACTTCTTCAATGCTTCGGCGCCGGGACTGGGCTATCAGGTGATGCTCGGGGCTTGTTTTATCTATTTCATTGCTGGCGCAATGCTACTCACCAGAATCAAAGGTGGGCACTAGCCGAAGTAAGGCAGGACCGCCTCCCACCCCAGAGCCGCCAGAACCACGAAGACCACATAGAGCACCGTCCGTCCCGCCCAGCAGACCAGTACAAATTTCCAGAGGGGAAAACGCAAGGCTCCTGCCGCCAGCCCCACCAAGTCAAAGAAAAGCGGTACCAAAGCGAAGATAAAGATAGCAATTGTCCCCCACCGCCTCACCCACGCCGACAG
>CAZCEF010000071.1:0-4048 GCA_964497695.1 uncultured Dehalococcoidaceae bacterium
GTCCGATATTGCTGTGGAACCCGCCGCGGTCTAAAATTACGCCCATCAGGTTTTTCATACCAAGCGTGAGTCGTGTAAGGCTGTGGTGCTTGGCGATGGGGACATTGATAACAACATCGGTGTCAAGAATATCGCCATAGACCTGCCAGCGCTTGATGTCACGCCCCTCGGGGATAGGAGTATCACGGAACTTCATCCGGCTCATCAATTCCATCTGACCGCCCGCCGCTTTAACGGCATCGTCAATACCGCTTTTCGTGTAAGCTTCTTCGGCTGTCCCACCGAAAGGCTGGTCCATAACTCGCACGCGCCTGGCGCCCGCGCCGAGGCAGAGAGTTACCAGAGTTCCGATAACTTCAGGATTGGTCGTTGCCGCGTATTCATAGGTGTGATAGGCGACGCAGATATTCGGTTTGATGATGACATCATTCCCCGGCTTAACAAATTTTTCCATGCCGCCCAGCGCTTTAATTGCCGCCTGAACCAGAGCTCTGGGACTTTCCCCGCGGGCGACTGCCAGATAGGTGCCAGATGGTTTGGGGGGTGGAGAGGATGGGGGAGGCGAGGGCGCCGGGGTAGGCGAAGTGGTAGGAGAAGGAGGTGACGCTGGTGGTGGGAAAGGCGCAGGCTGGGAAGGCGGATTAGTCAGAGTGGGGGTTGGTGCTGGTGGCGGTAGCGGTGTCGACTCAGGGCGGCAGGATAGAAGAGAAAAGAGCACACTTGCTGTCGCCATACTGAAGCCGAGGGCTATCATCTGACTGATGAACTCGCGTCGGGAGAGCCTCATATTTTGATATTAGCATCTCTCGGGACAGATTTACCAATTTAGAATTTCCGCTGGGCGAGGATGGCGGCAATAAAGATATCGGTGGGAGTATAATCGTCAGTGAGCAGGACGGCTTTTCTTTCGGTGAGATAAGTGTCCAGCCTAGCTTCATCGTGAATGTGACCAAAGGGCTCAAGCTTCCCGGTGGGGCTGAGGATGGGGTTCTTGTAGGCGGAGAAATCAAAATTGTGGTCGGTGGCGAGGATGACATAGGTAGAGACATTAGCGTTCTCCCAGCTCGGGGCGATATTGAAGAGAGAGACATACTTGAAGACTTGCTTGAGTGTATAAATAAGGGAAGGCATATACCGACCGTGGTGGTAATCATCAATAATGTTAATCAAGTAAATTCCATCTGGCTTCAAGCTCTCTTTTATAATTTGGTCAAATTCAAGTGTGGTCAGATGGTACGGTGTGGAGCGACCGTTAAAGACGTCGCCGATGATGATGTCATACTGCGCTACCGGCTGGTGCTGAATAAAGAACTGGCGAGCGTCCATATTATAGGTCTTGATGGTCGTGTTCGGCGGTAGACCTAGCTCCCGGTAGGATATCTGCGTTACCGCCGGGTCTATTTCCACTACCTCGTTAATACTGCCGGCGTAGGTGATTTCCATATAGCGTGGGAAGGAATAGCCCCCCGCCCCTAAGTGGAGGACTCGCGGCTGGGGGTTCCCCACCGTTCCCATTTTGATGATACTGGCAAAGACCTTGAGATAATCGTAAACCAGGTTGGTCGGGTCATTAGTGTCAACGTAGCTGTGAATAAGGTCGTCAAGGCTCAGTATTTTGACGTTGCCTCTCTCGGGAATCACACGAATGGCGTAGTAATTGGACTCCATGGTATATTGCTGTTCCCACTTGTGGCGCCACTGGTAAAGGAAAGAAGTAATGATAATCACTCCAAGTATCGTCGTCCAGATGACGATGTTCTTCAGGGTTAACTTCCATTTGGTGGGCGCCCATGCCAACCAGGCGATTATCCCGGTGAAGATTAAAACTCCAGATACCAGCCAGACAATCTTGGCGGTGCCCAGCCAGAGGATGAGATAGAAGCCGGTTAGAAAAGTGCCAAGGATGGAGCCAGCCGTGGAAAAGGCGTATATTGTCCCTACCACGCCACCCGTCCGCCCCAGGTCAGCTAAGGTCAACTTGATGACCATCGGCGAGACCATACTCAGGATGACAGCGGGGAGGAAGAAGATAAGGGAGGTTTTCAGGGTAAAGTTCCACATCACCGGCAGACTACTGAACCAGTCACCTTCGGCAACGAATTTGGTGGCAGGCAGAATGCCGATGGTCGTCAGCGCGCCAGTGAAGAAGATAAACATGAGGAGGATGGGTGAGGGACGCTTATCCGCCAGCTTGCCGCCGAGGTAATTACCCAGGGCAATGCCTGCCAGAATGATGCCGATAATGCTCGTCCAGGTGTAGAGTGAAACTCCGATGTAGGGCGCGAGAATTCTGGCGGCGATGAGTTCAATCACCATGACGCAGAAACTGCTGATAAAGGCGATGATGTTGGCTTTCCAAATCGTCGGTAGGCGACCCACCCTCTACCTCCAGCAATAATTGACACCATATTAGCATTAAGGAAGTTTGGCTGACAAATCCTACGTCTAGTAGCTATTATCATAAATAGGTTGCGCGATTATTCTCCCTCCCCTGGTGGGAGGGAGTTAGAGGGAGGGGGAATTCACCCTCACCCATTCGCTTCGCTCAGGGCAGGCACTAACCTCTTCCCTCAAGGGAGAGGGACTCTCCAAGGGATTTATGAGACTTCACATTAGCGTGAGCGTGGCTGTGGCTTATGAAATGAGTGGCGCATCAAGGCGCCTTTGGCTTCCCAACATGATGATAAAATAGTAGAATAGGTGAGGAGCCTTTTTAGAAGAGGTGATAAGCGGTGGCACTAAAAACAAAAGAGCAATATTACCGTTCACTAGAGAAACTACACCCGACCACTTACATTCTGGGACAGAAAGTAGCCAATCCATATGAGCATCCATTGATTAAGCCGATGGTGGCTGGTGTTGGCCAGACCTATGAGCTTGCTCATGACCCTGAAGGTGAAAAATACCTGGTAGCCGATTCTAGGCTTGTTAACGAAAAGGTGAGTCGCTTTGTCAAATTCTATGAGAGTCCAGAGGACTTGCTGGCGAAGGTCAGGGTGCTTAAATTCCTCGCCCAGAGAATCGGCACTTGCTTTATGCGGTGCACTGGTATGGATGCCATAAATGCGGTGGGTATTACAGCGTATAACTGTGACCAGAAGTATGGCACCGATTACTGGAAACGTCTGCTCAAGTTCGTCAAGCAGCTGCAACAGGAAGATCTTGTGGTCTTCAGTGGCGTAACTGATGTCAAGGGCGACCGTTCACGGCGTCCTTCTCAACAAAAAGACCCTGACCTCTACCTTCACGTGGTGAGTAGAGATACCAAAGGGATAATTGTCAGGGGCGCCAAAATCCACCAGACTGGCTCACTGTGTGCCCACTGGGGTTTCATCGTCCCTGCCCGTGAGATGCTGGAAGCCGACAAAGACTATGCTGTGTCCTTCGCTATTCCCATAGATGCCGAAGGAGTGATACATGTCTATGGTCGCGGCACACTTGAGGCAAGGGCACTCCAAGACTGTGACCTCGGTAACGTGAAATATGGCAAGTTTGCCAACATGGTCGTTTTCCAAGATGTCTTCGTACCATGGGATAAAGTGTTTCTCTGTGGTGAGTACGAGTTTGCTGGTCCGATGGTACGGGACTTCGGCAACTTTCACCGCCATTCCCACGGTGGCTGCAAATGCGGGGTCGGCGACGTAATCATTGGAGCTGCGGCCACTGCTGCTGACTATAACAATTTAGCCAAAGTGACTCACATCAACAACAAACTGGCTGAGATGCTTAAGATTACGGAAGCAATCTACGGGTGCTCCATCGCCGCCTCTGTAGAGTCAGAACCCACGCCATCCGGCATCTATATGGTTGACCCAGTGCTGTCAAATATTTCCAAACTCTATGAAGGTAAAGAGCTGCACGAGGCTATCCGAATGATGATGGAGATTGCTGGTGGCATGGTGACTGACTTACCTTCAGATAAAGACCTGGAAAATGCCGAAATCGGTCCTTTGTTGCTCAAGTATCTGAAGGGCGCCGACGAAGTGCCCACTGAGGACAGGATACGTATGTTCCGTTTAATTGAAAAGCTAGCCTTTGAGAGCCGAGA
>CAZCEF010000071.1:4148-6570 GCA_964497695.1 uncultured Dehalococcoidaceae bacterium
CAATCTGGGCATTGATTTTCAGACTATTCCAAGTAACACCGAAGATGAAATTATTGCCGCCGCCCGTGACGCTGATGCGGTCATAACTCTTATGCAGCCCTACTCACGGAGGGTTATTGAGAATCTGCCAAAATGTAAGCTGATTTTGAATGCAGGCACCGGGTTTAATACCATTGATGTTCAGTCAGCAACCGAGCGTGGCATCTGCGTTGCCTATCCTGGGGAATATTGCACTGAGGAGGTTGCTGAACACGCTATCGCGCTGCTCCTTGCCTGTGCCCGAAAGGTTACTCGTCTTGATAGGGCGGTCAGAGAAGGAAAGTGGAGCACGTTTGAAAAGAGGGAGATCAGGGGCAAAATACTACCGCCTACGTTTCGGGTCAAAGGACAGACGCTTGGCTTAATCGGGCTTGGCAGGATTGGTCGGGCTATTGCCCCGAGGGCTAAGGGTATTGGGTTAAAAGTAATTGCCATTGACCCAGGCATACCACGGGAGGTCTTTGAGCAATTGGGAGCGGTTCCAAGCACTCTTGAACATCTCATTGAAGCCTCAGACTTCATCATCATCGCCGCCTCTTATTCCCCGGAGGCAAAGAATATGTTCGGTTTGGACCAGTTCAAGAAAATGAAGCCGACAGCTTACCTCATTAATATTTCCCGCGGCGCCTTTATTGACGAGGGAGCGCTTTATACCGCCCTTTCTGAAGGCTACATCGCGGGGGCGGCGCTGGACGTTGTTGATGCTGAACCGGAGTGCATGCTGTCAAACCACCCCTTACTGAGCCTAGAAAATGTAATTGTAACCGCCCATTCCGCCTACTATTCAGAACAGTCAGCCACCACTTACAAACAACGGATATATGAAGCAGTAGCCAATGTCGTTCTTGGCAAATACCCAGACTGGCTAATCAACCCAGAGGTGAAGGAAAAATTTGAAAAAAGGTGGCTGACTCGTTAGATTTTCATTTTTATTAGTGAATAGGGAACAAACTAAAGGAGAAACAAAATGAATATAACGAGAGCTAATATAGTGGGTGCTGGGGTGATGGGAATAGGCATAGCTCAAGCATTGGCACAACAAGGGCGCGAAGTTACCATCTGTGATTTGGAAGAGTCAATCTTGGGAAAAGGTCTGAATAGGGTGCGCCAGAACCTTGAGTCGCTGGTGAAGAAGGAGAAAATCACCCCTGAGGAGGCGAAGAATATAGTCTCCCGAATCAGGACGACAACGAAGCTAGCTGATATTGCCCAAGCTGACCTTATTATTGAGGCCGTCGTGGAGAACATAGAGGTGAAGAAGCAAGTCTTTGCCCAGTTGGACAGCCTCTGTCCTAGGGAGACCATCCTAGCCAGCAATACCTCAACCCTGTCTCCCACTGAGATTGCTTTGGCGACCAAGCGTCGTGATAAAGTGCTGGGTATGCACTGGTTCAACCCGGCACCAGTGATGCGCCTAATTGAGGTCGTTGCTGGAGCAGAGACGTCAGAAGAAACCGTCCAGGCAGTTATGGACTTCTCCCAGAAGGTGGGCAAGACTCCGGTGAGGGTAAAGGAAGCCCCTGGTGGCATCGTCAGCCGCATCCTCCGCGGTTACCTCAATACCGCCGTTGATGTTCTTGCTGAAGGAGTTGCCACCGCCGAGGATATTGACACCGCAATGAAGCTCGGGGCAAACTTTCCCATGGGTCCTTTTGAACTGATAGACCTCATCGGCGTGGATGTCCATGTGGCGAACTCGGATGTTCTCGCCAGAGAATTGGGTGACCTGAAGTACCGCCCCCACGCCCTACTGCGCAAGATGGTTCGCGCTGATCACTTAGGACGAAAGACCGGTCGGGGCTTTTACAACTATAACAAATAGGAGGCTGGAGATGCCTTATCAGGAAATTATCTACGAGAAAGAAGACAGGCTAGCCATCATCACCTTCAACCGACCCGAGGTTCGCAATGCGCTCAACTACCGTGCTATTGACGAAGCGCTTGAGGCTGTCCGTAATGCTGAAACTGACGACTCGGTTAGAGTTCTCATTCTCACTGGAGCCGGGGAGAAAGCCTTTATCGCTGGGGCAGATATTGGGGAATTGCGGGAACGAAACACGATGACCGAACTGGGAAGCCGCTCGGCACAGCGGCGAGTACTAGCCAATCTTCTGGAGACAATGTCCAAACCCGCTATTGCCGCCATAAATGGTTTTGCTGTGGGCACTGGTCTTGAGCTAGCCATGGCTTGCACCATCAGAATTGCCTCGGAGAATGCTAAGTTTGGTCTGCCAGAGATAAACCTCGGGATTATGCCGGGAAATGGCGGGACACAGCGTCTGCCTAGACTTGTCGGTGAGGGTCGCGCCATGGAGATGATTCTCACTGGAGAACTCATTGATGCCCCAGAAGCCTATCGTATCGGGCTAGTGAATAAAGTAGT
>CAZCEF010000072.1:0-4895 GCA_964497695.1 uncultured Dehalococcoidaceae bacterium
GGAGTTGCCAGCAAGGTCTCCGTAGTTGAATTACCGTAGGCACGGATAATCATGGCGGCTTTTTCCACCTGCTTCGGGTCATCCGCCTCCACAATGTCAACGATATCAACACCACCCAGTGTCGCGTAGCTGTCCTTCCAGACCACGCCGGGGCAGTCCTTCTTTATTTTCGCCGATACCGCATCAGCGATTTTCTTGAAGTCCTTCGGCTCACAGTAAGCACCCGGCAATAGCCGACTGAAAATAATATAAGTCGCCATCTCAGACCTCCTTATTAAATTAAATCGGGCAAAGTTCGTTTATTACTTGCCCATTTGCGTTACTGCCAGGATATTGCCCTCAGTATCCTTGAACCAAGCAGACTTGCCGTTTGGTACTATGGCAATGCCGTTTACTGTCTTCAGCCCGGGCATGTCATATTCCTCAAAGACAATGCCCTTCGACTTCATGTCCTTGACAATTTGCTCAATGTTTTTGACCTCAAATGCTACCACAGTATGGTCGGCTTTAGTCGGCGTCCGCTGGTAAAGATAGATTCTGGTGCCACCGCCCGCCTCATACATGGCGTCCTGAAATTGCGGCACTGAGGTATTCGCCTGTAAGAGCCTGAGACCCAGCTTTCCCTCGTAAAACCTCCTCGCCCGGGCTAAGTCCACCACGGGCAAAGTCGCCACCACTTTCGCACTCCCTAACATAGATTTCCCTCCTTCACTCAATAATGGGATGGGAAGTCGTCACACCAACTCCCAATACCCAAATCTTAAGCACATATTAGACGAAATGCTATCCGTATACCTACGTAATTAGGGGTGTGGAGTGTCCTTAATTTTGTGGGTCCTTCCGCTTAACGTGGCAGCTTTCCAAAGATTAACCAAATACTATCTGGTAAACCACCCCGAGCAAGCCACCACCCAGCACCAGCCAGACTGAATTAATCTTAAATCGGAAAACGAGGAAAAGAGCAAGAAGAGTAAGGGTAATAGTGAAAATGTCTACCAGTACAACCCGACTGAGCTGTATCGCAACCGCAGACATAAGTCCCAGCGAAGCGGCATTAACCCCATCCAAGAAAACGCCTGCCCACCAGGATTTTCGGACCGAAGGCAGGAACCGGCTAAGCAAGCCAACAAGAAGAAAGGAAGGTAAAAAGATAGCAAGCGTCGCCAGTAGCGCTGAAGGTAAACCACCCAACATATAGCCAATAAAAGTGGCGCTCGTGAAAATTGGACCGGGCGTAATCTGACCTGCTACCGCTATGGCATCAAACACCTGGGCTTCAGTGAGCCAGCCCAGCTTTACCACGAATTCGGACCTGAGGAAAGCCAAAAGAACATAACCACTGCCGAAGAGAGTGGCGCCAATTTTGAGAAAGGTGAGGAAAAGGGTAGACAGACTGAAAGAGGCGACGCCAGCATAAAGCGTTGTTACCGGCACGTTTAGCAACATCGGGATAGTGAGTACTGCCGACATCCCGTGCTTAAAAAGGTAACGTCCACTACGCACCAACAGAACTACCGCTGCCCCAGCAAAGAGAAGTACGATCTCATCGAAGTCCGCCAAGTGAAGCAGCAATACCCCCAGCCCGACTACAGCAGTAAGCGGTCCTTTTATACCTTTTCTACCCAAAGACCATATTGCTTGAACGATGATAGCAACGACAACGGGTTTGATACCATAGAGTGTCCATGCCACCTGAGGCAAAGAACCATACTTTATGTAAGCCCAGGCAACGGCTAGAATAGCCAACATTCCTGGCAAGATAAAGAGACCACCGGCAGCAATAAGTCCACGCCAACCCGCCCGAATTAATCCCAGATGGCTGGCTACTTCTGTCGCGTTGGGGCCGGGGAGGAGCATAGTGGCGCTCATCAGGTCTAGAAACCTCTGTTCATCCATCCAGCGGCGGCGGTTGACCACCTCATGGTGCATCAGCCCAATGTATGCCGCCGGTCCGCCGAAGCTAGTGGCTCCGAGTCTCAGGAAAAGTAAGGCGACTTCTTTAAGTCGCTGGGTCACAGGTTCCTGTGCCTGATATTCTCTCATTTCCTGACCCAATTTAACGAACTAAGATTAGTTAGACTTTCTTCTGTTCCAGCCCCGGGGGTGGGGAGAAGAGGGATAGCAGTCCTGCCCGCACACTCTTCCAGTCTGCGACTTTGGGAATAGATGGCACAAAAACAATCTGCCGCGGCACCTTATAGTCCGCCACCCGCTCCTGACAAAAGTGCTTGATTTCGGTCTCCGTCGCCGCCATGCCTTCTTTAAGCTTGATGGCAGCGCCAACCACCTCCCCCCGCAATTTATCCGGGATGCCAATTACTTTGGCTTCTGCCACCTTGGGGTGAGTGAGCAAAGTCTCTTCAATGTCATCGGGGTAGACGTTCTGCCCCTTCAGAACCATCATTTCCTTTTTGACACCGTGGAAGAAAATATAGCCATCTTCATCAATCCTGCCAAGGTCGCCGGTATAAAGCCAGCCATTTTTAATCGCCTGCGCCGTATCCTGAGCGTTATTGTAGTAGCCTTTCATGAAAGGTCCGCGGACGACTAACTCGCCAATCTGATTTACTGGTAGCTCATTGCTATTATCATCAAATACCCTCACTTCCCACTCCGGTAAAGCTCTCCCGATTGAGCCAATCTTGGTCGTGCCGTCCATTGGTGGGCAGGTAACGTGAGACACCGATTCTGTTAACCCCCAGGCGTCAGCCAGAGTAAGACCATAATACTTCTTGAATTCCCGGATAACCTCAACCCGTAATACCGCGCCAGCACTGACGCAGAGTCTAAGCGAGCTTAAGTCGCTCTTTATTCCTTCCCGCTCAGCGATATTGTTGGCGAGGGCATAAATATAAGGAACACCAAGGAGCATGGTACCGCGCTCCTGCTCAATTTTCTCCATCAAACTGCTGATTGAGACACCAGTCCCTGGCACCATCACGATGGTACTGCCCATCCGTACCGAAGGTAACAAGGCGGAACCCAGAGCGAAGTTATGGTACAGCGGCAGAGCAAAGAGCATCATAATGTCCCTGTCCGTTTGCGCAAATCCCCTTACCGAAATTTCCGCCTCAGCGACCAGACTTTGGTGAGATATTGCCGCGCCTTTGGGACGGTTCGTTGGGCCACCGGAATAAGAAATCAGCCCGATGTCTTCCGGAGCGATGTCAATTTTGATTTTCTGCGCCGGGCTAGTGTTGATAATCTCCTGATAGGTGGTGAACTGCCCCTGAAACTTACCATCAATGTCAATAACCTGCTTGATATGCGGGAACCGGGGTAAGGCGGCAACCACCGACGCGATGTAGTCGCTCTCGCCGATAACAACCTTTGGTGTACAATTGGCGAATAGATTTGCCATCTCCCCCAGCTTATACCTGATGTCCATCGGGATAGCGATGGCACCCGTTTTAGCGATACTGAAAAAGACAGTAACGAATTCGGGACGATTTGGTGAGAGCATGACCACCCTGTCCCCCCGCCTCACTCCCATTTTAATCAGGGCATTAGCCATCTTATTGGCGGCTTCATCTACCTGAGCATAGGTCAGCCGCTGTTCATTCATCACCAGAAAAGTCTTGTTGGCGTACTTACTTGCCGTCTCTTCCAGCAATAGCTTCAGGTTCACGCTACTCTCCTATTTAAGAAAAAATTTACCCCCAGGAACAGTAAAACTATCTGGAAATGGTGAGCGAGGGGGGATTTGAACCCCCACACCTTTCGGCACGTGGTGCTACGTTATTAGTATCCGAAAGGCAGTGTTCACTCGCCTCCTTTTCCGAAAATTATATTCTAACCGAGACAACAATACAAGCAAGCTTTCAGCAATCACGCCCAAAATCGCGTCTAATTGCCCGAGCGTCTGACCAGCTTCACTTCATACCCTTGGGATACATAAATCGGCAGGACCCTGCTCCGACACCTTCATGTCCGGTTGATTCTCTCGTATCAAGTCAATCACAAATTCGGCCCACTTTACTTTCTTCCTCATTAGTGTGATATGGGATTCATCACTGGTAAAGGGTGAGTAAAAGCCACCAGCGGAAGGTGCCGGCTCAAATTTAAAGTAGCAAGGAGAATAGAGCCGAGCCACCTCAGGGGCATCATATAACCGGTTAGGCCCCCCGTAGCTTTCAAAAGTCCAGATATAAAAATCTATTGGGATGTCTACCACCTTTCTGATGGCGGCGAGTTGGGGCAGGGTTAAATCAGCAATGGGGTTAAAGGAAGTAGCACCCAACTCTTCCGCGAGTTTGGCTCCGGCCGGGGAGCTGACTCCGGTCCAGACCGACAGCTTTAGGGCGACATCCTTGGGAAAGTTGCCCTGATTCTGCATCTTCTTGAGAAGCCACAATAGACCTGTGTCCACAATCAAGAAACCCCTGATACCCACGTCATACATGCGCATTATGTCCGCAATGACCTTGCGGAGCTCGTCGGAACCTCTATGGTGGGAGGCACCGCACCTTGCGCCTTCACTGGTTATAAGTTGACGCCCGATGTCCCAGGCATTGCGCGGACCGGGGACCATGACCACTTCCATCTTATCCTCGGTAGCCATTTGAGCGAAATCTCTTAGTTCCTGTTTATCAAAGAGAGTGCCTCCCTGACACATAGAAACCAGACGATGCACCGGTACATTACGTTTCCTCCTTTCGTCAATCAGTGCCTCCAAGACTTTTGGTCCCTCAACTCCAGACATTTCAATACGGTAGGAAGCCCCGTCGGGAAAACGTTTACGACTGGGCGTCAAAGCATAGCCATCTCGCCCGGGGATACCAGCCTGTTCCATGAACTTTGATATATCATCCAGTCTCATCAGCGAACCTCCTTACTTTATTTAGTTGGAGAGCGACTACCCGCCTCACTCAACGACAACATTTTATCAGGGTAAT
>CAZCEF010000072.1:4995-6567 GCA_964497695.1 uncultured Dehalococcoidaceae bacterium
GTTATTATCTCCGGGTTGCTCTCCGACAAGTTCGGTGGCCGTAAGGTATTTGTTTTTAGTGCCATTGAGACCAGCCTCATGGGACTGGCTTTTGGCCTATTCGTCAAAGATTTTGCCTCTGCAGCGGTAATCAGGGGGCTGGCTGGTCTTGGGCAGGGTGGGCTATATGTGCCGGGAATGAAGCTCCTGTCCGAGTGGTTTCCACCTGGAGAGCGGGGAAAGTCGCTCGGGATTTACACTTCAGCTCTGATTGCTTCTTATGCCGGTGCTCTGTATGTAGCCGCACCGGTAGCCTCAGCATATGGTTGGCACTGGGCTATCTGGCTAACCTCTATCTGGGGCTTGCCCAGCGCGGCTCTGGTCTTCTTCCTGGTTAAAGAAAGCGCACGACCAAAGTCCGCCGTTGCGAATTCAACACCGCCCATGCTGAGTTTCATTTCTCTCCTGCGAAAGATATTACTGCAGAAACCCTTATGCCTACTCAATATCGGTTACATGAGCCATATGTGGGAGCTTTACGGTTTTTATGGCTGGATAGGACCATTTGTTGTCGCCGTCACTTTGCGCCAGGGTTTCACAGCCGAATCAGCGCTCGTCTACGGAAATACTATGGCGGCTACTGCCATGCTTATGGGCGTGGCCTCACCGGTTCTGGGTGGGTTTATGTCCGATAAAATGGGCCGCACCAAAACGGTAATGATGGTATTGCTGGTAAGCGCCGCCTGTTCTTTCAGCACCGGCTGGCTGATGACACTCCCTCTGTACGCCTTCCTGAGTGTTGTCCTGGTCTACGGCTTTTTTGTCGTCATGGACTCGCCGGTTTTCAAGGCGGGCCTCTCCGAACTTGTGGCACCCGAGTGTCTTGGTGCTGCCCTGGGGGTTCAGTCTTTTCTTGGATTCGGCATTACTATTCTATCTCCAGCGCTATTTGGACTGGTTCTGGATGTAACGAACCCCGGTATTGAAGGCGAGTTCCAGGTGTGGGGGTGGTCTTTTGGGCTTCTCGGTCTCGGTGCCCTGATTGGTCCAGTAGCCATGTACTTCTTAAGAAGGCTAAGCGAGTCGCTGAAAATGGCTGGTGGCAAGAAATAGGGCTTGTGTCTTAAATAACAAACTTAGCGAAACGTTATGTTGTGGGGAGGGGATTTGAACCCCCACGCATCGCGGCACATGATCCTAAGTTAGAATATTTAAAAGGCAGTGTCCCCTCGCCTCCTTTTGACGATGATTATAGTCAAACCGAGACAACAATTCAAGCGATCGTTGAGTTGACTTTTCATGAAGGAGAATATACAATGACCGCATGTTGGACCACAGCTAGAACCACGTCGGCGAGACAGTCAAGGGCTTCAAGGTTCTAATTTTTGGTCTGGCTTACAAAGAGGACGTGCCGGACATCAGGGAACGCCGGCAAAGGAGATAATAAAAGAACTTAAGGGTTACAAGGTTCAGGTGTCTGGGCTTGACCGCTTGCCTAAGATTGCTGGTATGGAAAGCACATTTGAATTACCGTCCTTTAAAAGCCTGGAGAAAATAAAAAGACATAAATTTGATTGTATTATCCTTGCCTTC
>CAZCEF010000073.1:0-4360 GCA_964497695.1 uncultured Dehalococcoidaceae bacterium
TCTGCACCAGCCGCGCCAGCCAGATACTCAGCTCGTAAAGGACAATTAGCGGGATAGCCACCAGACTCTGGTTGATGGGGTCAAAGGTGGGCGTAATGACTGCCGACAGGATGAAGGCAAAGATAATTGCCACCTTCCGTCGGTCCGCCAGCCACTTCGGTTTCAGAACCCCGATTCGTGCCAGAAAGGTAGTTATTACCGGCATCTCAAAGACAAAGCCAATGGCTAAAAGCAGCCGCGTCACCAGTGAGATATAATTACCCACCTTAATCTGGGGAGTGGCGATATTCGCGCCAAAGGTGAGCAGGAACTTTATTGCCGGCGGTATCAGCACAAAATAGCCAAAGACCACCCCGCCGATGAACATCAGCCCGACCCACGGCAGGAAAAAATAGACGTATTTCTTTTCCTTTGGCGTCAGCGCCGGCGAAACAAACATAATCACGTGGTAAACCAGATAGGGCATTGCCAGCGTGATGCCGCTCGCCAGACACACCCGCATGTAAGTGCCGAGCATCTCGGTCATCTCAATATAAATCAGATTGATGCCGCCGGTGGGTAAAGTCAGGAGATAAAAAATCCAGTCGGCGAAGACGAAGGAGATAACTGAGGTGATGACGATGGCGATGACGGACTTGATGAGGCGACTGCGCAGTTCGCGGAGATGTCCAAGGACGGTCAGCTTTTTGTTACTGCTCATCGGGACCTGATTTTTCCGTAGTCTTTTGTTCCGGGGGCGATTTTTCCTTTTCTTCCAGCTCCACTTCCTTGGTTATTGCGGTGGTGAAATCATAAGTGGCTTTTCTTAAGTTGCGGGCGATATTGCCGAGTGTCCGGGCAATCTGTGGTAATTTCCCCGGTCCCCAGATAATTAGTGCCAGAATAAGGATAAGAATTAGTTCCCCGGCGCCAATACCAAAGAAATCCATGGTAAGTCTACTTGACTAGCTCTTCTCGGTTTTGCCCTCTTCTGGCTTTTTGGCTTCGGCTTTGGTTTCCTCTTCTTCCTCGCCGCGCTGGGCTTTGCGGAAGGCTCGGAGGCTCTTACCGATGGCACCGCCAACCTGTGGCAGCTTGCCCACGCCGAAGATAATCAGGATAATCACCAGGATAATGACAATTTCCGGCCATCCCAACCGACCGAATAATGGCATGTCTCCCTCCTACCTTATGTTGTCTTGTGCAAATTTAGTAATCTCTCTTCAACTGAAAAGACCGAAAGGCGATTGCCTCTCGCATAGCCGATAACTGAGATGCCTAATTCCTTACCGAGCGAGATAGCCCTCTCGGTGGGTGAGCCGCGGGAGACAACGATGGGTGTCTGCATCCTTGCCGCCTTAAGCAGCATCTCGGAAGAAATCCGACCCGTGGTCAGTAGAATACCGTCCTCAGTAGGCAATTTCCGCAGCAAGCACTCACCCATAATTTTGTCCAGCGTGTTATGCCGTCCAATGTCCTCAGCCAGGACCAGAATTTGCCGGCGGTCGCACAGGGCAGAGCAGTGTATTCCGCCACCCAGCTGGAACAGCTCTTGTTGTCGGAACAACTGCTTCATTAAGGCTAAAATTTCTTCCGGTGTTACTTTCAAATCCGAGTGGTTTCGCTTTCCCAGCGCCTTAAAGCTGACCCCGCTCCCGCACCCCGATGTCAACGTGCGGCGCGGCGGCAAAACGAAGTCGGTTTTGCTCAATTTAACATCGGCGATTGGTTCATCTTCGCAGACACGCAGGCTGGCAATGTCACTTGTACTGTTGATAATCCCCTCGGAATAGAGAAAGCCGAGCACGAGCTGGGTCAGTTTGGTTGGTGTGCAAAGGACAGTCACGGTTTCCAGCCCGTTAACGAAGATGGTGAGTGGCATTTCGCCGGGGACGGCTACGGTCTCCTGGCGCCATTCTTCCCCGGAGAAGAACTGACAGGTCACATTAGGGGTAATCCCGCGGTGGGCTGTTTCTTCAATTTTCTCTTCCGTCCGACGACTCATCCCCATCACCACTAGGTATCGTTACCCGTATTATACTAAGCGGTTAGTCTGATTGTCTATGCTGAGATAAGGTTACCGCCTCCTAGCGCCCTTCTATCTAAAATAGGGAAGCAAGGATTCTCAAATCCTGGGTGTTTTTACTTTTCCTGGTAGCCCTGTTCCCGGGCTTGGCGGTCAAGGTCAAGGGTATAAAGGCGCTCCACTGGCAACAGGAGTTCTTCTTTAGCCTGGCGCAGGTCAATTGCCTTTAGGTAGCGCTTGCATTTCTCGCAGACATAGAGCCGGTAAAGCCCGGCATCATCGGTGAAATAGGCGAGTGTGTTCTGGTCCTGGTTGCGGCAGAAGGGACAATCAAGTCGCTGGAAGACCCATTCGGTATCGCATCGCGAGCAAACGAGCCACCTTGCTCCCCGCTCCTTGTCCAGATAGGCAAGGTCAGGACTGCCCCCGCAGACCGGGCAGTAGCCACGACGCCAGCGTTCCTGGCCAATGAAATGGCGCAGGTTCTTGGCGTGGCTGATGAGGAATGGTTTAAGTGTCGCATGAATTATTGCTCCGAGAAGCTCTTGATTACGTCCTTCGCCGAGTACTGACTCTAGTTCCGCCCCAAGGAACCAGGCTTTAAATATTCCTTTGGTCAGGAGGTCCCTCGCCACTCCTGGTTCTTTTAATCTCCTAGGAATTTCCCCAACGAGATCCGGGTACTCGGCAAAGGCGTTGATTACTTCAGTAAATGTCTCCGAAAGCAGCGCCCTGTCCAGAGCCAGCTCATCAAAACTGATTAAGGATATACCGCTGGCGATGCGCTGGTCAATTACCTCTTGGCTCAGGCTTGGCATCAGCCGTGAGGCTAATTTCTGTTCAACTTTTAGTTGAATCCGCAGCAGCTTTTGATAAAATTGCAGAAGCTGGGGAAGTTCCTCTTTCTTCTCTTTCGCCTCCAGATAAGCAATTACGGCGCCAGTCTCAACGGGCAATTAGCTCTTCACCTCTTTTTCTCGGGCAAGCTCCTCGTACCACTTACCATGGTGTTTTCGGGCGTACTCCGCTGAAACTCTGCCCTTAGCCATGGAGTCCCAGGCTTCCGCCATCATTGGGTGAAACACGGAAAGGTAGACATGGACAAAGAACATTGTCCCGGTGGTGATGAAGGCGACATCATGGATAAAGACCATCCACTGGAGAAGGGCGGGTGGGGCGGTGGTCTTGGCGAACCACATGACTGCTCCCGTGATGACAAAGAGTGCGCCGAAGACAATGACCATAAACCACCACATCTTCTGTCCCGTGTTCATATGACTCTGGGGCGGCATCGCCTCCTCCTCCCCGAGGAAGTAGTAGCGTGGTGCCGCTTGGAGCCACCCCAAATCCTCCACACCCCAGGTAAAAGCATCTTTTATCCCTTTCAGCGTCGCTTGCCAGTTGGTGATGGCATATAAAACCGGTGGCACAACGAAGACAATGGCCGCAATACGGTGAATCAGCCTGGTCCAGCTATTACTTGCCAGCAGGGAGATAGGTGCTGGTAGGAATAATATCAGACCGGTGAAAAAGAGGACGATAAAAGCCCCAGCATGTACCCAGTGCAGTATGCGAGTCGGCTTTCTATATCTTTCCACTTCCGGCGCCATCTTCTTTCTTCTCCTTCTCTCTGATTACGTTCGCCCGAGCGACGAGGTAGTTCAAGCCCAGACCGAGGATGGTCATACCACCCAGTGCCCAACCAAGCGGCTGGATTGCCTGCTTCCAGGCAATTGAAATCGGGGGTACTCTGGGGTTTACCGGCAGTCCGTAGGCGGTGGGGGTATCATCAAGGACGTAAATCAAATGTAAGCCCTGCAATTCTTTCTCACCATAAAGATAGGCATTCTTATAGCCTTTGGCTTGCAGGGCGGTGACTCTCTTCCGCCCCTCCGCCACCAGCCCATCACGGTCGCCATATAACAGGGCGAGGGGTGGGCAGGTCTTGACGCAGGCAGGTTCCCACCCCTGGGCAATGCGGTCTAAGCTCGGAGTGGTGCAGAAGGTACACTTATCCATTTTAGCAATTCCCGTTATCAGGTTGCGAGTATACCTGGGTACATTAAAGGGGCAAGCTTCAACGCAATACCCACAGCCGACACAAATGTCCTTGTTGTAAGCGACATAGCCTAATTCATGGTGGTAAACGGCTTTGGTGGGGCAGACTATGACGCAGCCAGCTTGAGTGCAGTGCATACAGGCGCGGCGGGTAAAGAGCCACCTCACCTTGCCATTGGTGGCGTGTTCACGGAATTCCATTTTGAGCCAGGTCTGTGGGGAGAGGTCGGGGGGGTTCTCATAACTACCGCGCATCTTGGTCGGTACGCCGTTTTCCACGGTCGGAATATATTCGTT
>CAZCEF010000073.1:4460-6547 GCA_964497695.1 uncultured Dehalococcoidaceae bacterium
CGGTAGGTGGTGCAAATTATCGGGAAACGGTCAGGTGTGCCCTGTTCATTCGGTCGCCAGACTCGGAAGATGGGATTGCTCTGCTGTTGGGACATCTGGTTGGGCACCGGGCTCTCCCATGGTTCGTAGAACTCGGGCATCGGTCCGTCCGTCATGCCTTGCGCGAAAAAGCGGGCAACACCTTCCGCGGTCATAATGAAGGGGTACTTACCAGCGTCGGCGGCTACGGGCGGATAGTTACCATCAACCACATCGCCATCCCACCCCCCCGTGCCTCCCTTAGTCGGGTTCCACTTAATGACCGGATGCTCCTTGTCCCACGGCTCGCCATTAAGGTCAACCGAGGCACGATTGTAAATAATGCGGCGATTGACGGGCCAGCTCCACGCCCACTTGGGGTAAAGCCCAACATTAAACTGGTCGGGGGTCAGGTCGCGGCGAGCTGCCATATTGCCATCTTCAGTGTAACTGGCGCAGTAAATCCAGTTACCGCAGGAGGTGGTGCCGTCGTCCTTCAGCGAGCCAAAACCGGGCAAGAGTTTGCCAGTAGTAAGGTCATAGCCGTTGATGTCTTTAGCTACTTTGTGAGGGTCGGCTGGGTCACCATAGTTCCAAGCCATTTTGACTATCGCGTCAGCATTGGGTCCACCCTCTTGGGAATAGAGTTCTTTGAGTTTAAGCATCAGCTTGTTCATCATCCAGAGGTCATCCTCAGCCTCGCCGGGTCCTTTCGCCGCTTTGTAACGCCATTGCATCCAGCGACCGCTATTGGTGATACTGCCTTCCTTTTCAAAGGAACCAAGCGCTGGCAGGACGAAGACCTCGGTATTAATCTTTGTGGGGTCAGCGCCGGGGCGTTTCCAGAAGTTGCCGGTCTCAGTATGCCACAGGTCAACGACCACCAGCCAGTCCAGTTTCCCCAGGGCGCGCCGTTCCAATACGGTGTTGGCGCCTCCCACCGCCGGATTCTGCCCCCAGCAAAGCATTCCCTTAATTTTGCCAGCGTCCATGGCTTCAAACATGGCAATCCAGGAATAGTTTTTGCCTGATTCAAGCTTGGGCAGGTAATTGAAGCCAAAATCGTTTTCTTTCTTGGCGGCATCGCCGTACCAGGCTTTAAGCAGGCTGATGATGTATTTGGGATAGTTCTGCAGCCAGTTGGCACTCTTGGGGTCGCTGTTCTTGGGGGTGAGCCGCTCCAGATATTTCGCCAGGGAGGTGTCGGCATCTTGGAACATACCTAGGTAACCGGGAAGAGTGTCAAAGAGAAGGGCATAGTCAGTTGAGCCCTGGACGTTGGACTCACCTCTTGCCGCATTGATACCACCCCCCGCCACCCCCATGTTCGCCAGAAGAAGCTGGAGGATAGAGTAGGCGCGGATATTCTCGGCGCCATTGGTGTGCTGGGTGGTGCCCATCGCATAGAGGATAGTGCCGGCTTTACCCGGTTTTCCCGTTTCGGCGAAGGTCTTGCAAACCTCAAGGAAGAGGTCTTTCGGAGTGCCGCAGATATTGCTCACCTTCTCTGGAGTATAGCGGGCAAAGTGCTTCTTCAGTAGCTGAAAGACGCAGTTCGGGTCTTTAAGCGTCTTATCCTTCTTGGGTATACCCTTATCATCAAGCTGGTATTGCCAGGTAGCTTTATCGTACCTTCTCTTGGCGGGGTCAGTCTCGTTCAAGCCGCCGGCGTATCCAGAAAAGAGACCCTCCAGCTCGGCTGGTCCCTTAAAGTTGGGATTGATGAGATAAGCGGCGTTGGTGTACTCCGTGATGTAGGTCATATTGTAATTGCTGGGGTTTTTCTCAATATCGTCCAGGACATACTTAATCATCCCGCCGATGAAGGCAATATCAGTCCCCGACCTTATTGGGGCGTAGATGTCAGCTTTGGCAGAAGTGCGCGTGAAGCGTGGGTCAACACTGATGAGTTTGGCGCCGCGCTCTTTGGCAATAGTAATGTGACCGAAAGCAGCGGGGTGGTTTTCTGCCGGGTTGCCACCAATTGCCAGAATGCAATCACTATTGGCAATGTCATTCCAGTGATTGGTCATTGCCCCGCGACCGAAGCTTTGCGCCAGACTGGCGAC
>CAZCEF010000074.1:0-1814 GCA_964497695.1 uncultured Dehalococcoidaceae bacterium
TTTCTTTGCACTTCCGTGTCAGATTAATGATTTCATCAATATCTTCGTCCGTCTCAGAAGGTAAGCCAATCATGAAGTAAAGCTTGACCTGCTTCACCCCGAGGTCAGCGATTTTGCCAACCGCTCCCAGAATATCCTCCTCGCAGACACCTTTCTGGATGACCTCGCGTAGTCGCTGGGAGCCCGCCTCCGGAGCCAGTGTGATAGTCTCTGCCCCGCCCCGCACAATTTCTGTCATTGCTTTATCGGAAAGAGTACTCACTCTCAGCGAGCTGATGGCAAACTGAGCCCCCATTTCTCTCAGACTTATCAGCAGTTCCTCCAGCTGAGGGTGGTCGGAGACGGCGGGGCCCACCAGCCCAAGGCGCTTACGGTATTTTAGCCCTTCCTTCGCCATCTCCAACAGCCGGTCCAAAGAGCGATAGCGCATCGGGCTGAAAGCCGTGCCGACGAGGCAAAAGCGGCATCTCCAGTTGCATCCCCGCTCCACCTCCATCAGGTATAAGTCACCCAACTCTGTATTCGGCGTCAGCACCACCGATGTTACTGGGAATTCGTCCAGATTCTTTGTCCACTGGCGCTGTACCGGGGCGGGATATCGGGACACGTAGACCCCGGGCACTTTAGCCAGCGATTTAAGCAACTTATCTCTTTCGCCGCCGATGCCTTCGGATAAAATGGGCAGCAACTGGGGCAGGATTGGCTCGGCTTCACCGATGCACAGGCAGTCAAAGAAAGGTGCCAGAGGCATCGGGTTAGCCGTGATGCACGGTCCCCCGGCGATAATCAGCGGGTGCCTTTCATCGCGCTCAGCAGAATAGACGGGGATGCCCGCCGACCGTAGAGTCGGCAGGACGTTGAAATAGTCCAGTTCGTATGAAATGGAAAAGGCGAGGACGGCAAAATCGGGGAGGGGACGTTGCGACTCAATTGATAATGCCCCCAGCCGCTTATCGCGTGTCGCTGGGTCCCAGAAAACCCGCTCGCCGACGATGTTATCGTAGTTGTTCAGGAATCTATAAATGGCATGAATGCCCAGGTTGGACATGCCGAGGAAGTAAGCGTTAGGGTAGATGAGGGCAATGGCCAGTCTGCCGCCCCAGTCCTTGATAATGGTGCCCCGCTCACCGGTAAGGTGTTTTTCAGGGCGCCGCCGGAACCGCTTTTCTCGTCCTGTCGCGAAGTCCACTTTCTGATTTCCAGCAGTCGCGGAGGAAGCGCGAGTTCAGAGTAATTACCCTATCGGCGACCCTCCTCAACTGGAAGGAAGAGCTACCCCGCCCGAAGAGAGCTACCTCCACCTGCTTGCCTTGGTCCTTGATTGCCTGAAGCGCGCCGACAAAATCGTTATCTCCCCCGACCATAATGCAGACGTCATAGTTATTACGGAAGCAGTGGGAGAGCATATCGGTGGCTAGCTGTACGTCAATGCCCTTTTCGTAAGGCGGTACGCTGGGCCAGTTAGTATAGACGAGTCTGCCGAGTCGCAGCTCAAGGTAAGGAATCGCCATTATCGTGGCGAAAAAAACCTGCTGGTGCCGATAGCGCTCCGGTTCTTCCTTCAAGCCGACCTTGGCGTTATAGTAATAAATTCTAATCAACTTGCGGCGCCCCTGCAGTTTGCGGCAGAACCGGGCAAAATCTAAATCCGTCCGGCTGAATATCTTCTTCAGGGAATGGTAAACATTACTGCCGTCTATGAATATCATTACACGGTCTTGAAACCGGTCCATTGTTGCCTCCTTTTGAAGGGACTCAATCTTTTACTTCCTCTATTATAAAGCCTTTGCCGACAAATTACGACATTGGCAGGG
>CAZCEF010000074.1:1914-6498 GCA_964497695.1 uncultured Dehalococcoidaceae bacterium
CGAGGAGAAATGGTCGGTAAGACCAAAATATAATTGACTCCAAGATGAGGTAAAGATGCGTACTAATCAGGTGAAAGCAAAAATTTTGAGTGGTGGCACTGCCTTTGGTGTCTTCTGCAATATCTATTCCCCGTCCATTGTTGAGATGATTGGTCATATGGGCTTTGATTTTGTTCTTATTGATGCGGAGCACGGTCCGCTAGGAGTTGAAAGCTGTGAGCATATGGTCCGCGCTGCGGAGGGCGTCGGCTTACCCGCCTTTATTAGAATTGCGATGAATATCCGGCAAAATATCCTCCGCTATCTTGACATTGGCGCTCTGGGCGTGCAGTTACCGATGATTAATACTCCCGCCGAGGCTAAGGCAGTGGTTGAGGCAGTCAAATATCCCCCGCTAGGGAAACGCGGACTGGCAGGCGTCCGTGCCGCCGATTATGGTCTTACCATACCGCTTAAGGACTACACCGTTAAAGCCAACCAGGAGATATTGGTGGTAACTCAGGTAGAGACCATGGAGGCAGTGAGCCACCTGGATGAGCTTCTCACAATAGAAGGCATTGATGTCTTCTTCATCGGGCCAACTGACCTCTCCTCATCTATGGGCTATCCCGGACAGGTCAATCATCCGGAAGTTCTCGCCATGATTCAGAAACTGGTGACCCGAATACGTGCGGTGGGCAGAATCGCGGGCACCACTGCCTACAATCTCGAGGCTTTAGCCAGGGCGAAGGAGTTGGGATTTCAATATTTAGTTCATAACGTTATCGCGATGCTGTCCAGGTCAGGTAGAGAATATCTGGAGAGCGCTCGCGGCTTAAAGAAGCCCTAAGCAGTCTATCACAGACCTCTAGAATCTATGTCTCATCCTCATCTACTCCGAGAAACGGTTTTGTTTTTCGGCAGGACGTGCGCGGAATCAAAGTCATCGGTTGCCAGCGCTGAAATTCGGGTGTTATAATTTGGCGAAATCTTTTTGTGAGGTGGACGATGAAGCTGAGTCGTGAGGAAGTACTGCATATTGCCCGACTGGCTCGTTTGGGCTTGAGCGAGGAAGAGGTGGAGAAGTTCCGGGAGCAATTGTCCAATATCCTGGAAAACTTTGAGGTTCTGAAGAAGGTGGATACCACCAATGTGCCCCCCACCGCCCAGTCAATTGCCCTTCAGAGCGTGATGCGTGAGGATGAGGTGACACCTTCCTTCTCGCCCGACGAAATTCTGACAAACGCCCCTCACCGCGAAGGTGAGTTCTTCCGCGTTAAAGCGGTGCTTGAGGAATAGTGGCAACGGGAGTCGTTAAAGAGACCGCTGAAGGTAAGAGAAAAGAGTTCACCGAGCTTATTAAATTTACCTTCGTCGGGTTTGCCGGCGGACTGATTGCCGGGGTAATCCTTGATCAGTTAGGCTTCCAGCGCAGTGGATTGGGGCAGTGGTTCGTCCGTACGCTCTCGGGGGAAGGGGAGAGTATTTTTGAGGGAATTTATGCCCTACGACAGAGGTTTCGCAGAGCCACCGGCTCAATGGCGGAAGCCTACGGGTGGGGGAAATTTCTGGGTATGCCGGTGCCGTGGGTCATTGATTGGGTCAGCCGATTTGCCGGCGTCAATGTCTATGGTGTCGGCAGCTTTTACATACCTTATTTTTACGCTCATAGCGACCAGATTGGGGCTAATATTTCCGGTCTGATTTACCTATATCGGCAGGAAAGGAACTGGCGGAAAGCTTTAAGCCGGTATGTGCGCAACCCGGTGATGCTGGCGAGTCTGCTGGTCATTACCTTGGTACCGCTCGGGCTGTTCATCGTGAGATTACTTGGTTTCAGCCCGACAACACAGGTCTACACGGCACTGGAAACAATTGTGGCGAACCTGTGCTGGGTGCCGCCGCTGGTGGGCTGGCTGAGAGAAAGAGCGCCGGTAAGGGAGGCAAAAGGTGAAAATAAATCTTAAAGAACTGACCATCCACGAGGCACACCGACTCCTGAAAAGCAAACAGCTGACTTCAGTAGAGCTGACGGAATCTTACCTCGACCGCATCGCGCTGGTCGACCCGAAGGTCAAGGCTTTTCTGACCGTTACCAGCGACTTGGCTCTGGAGCAGGCCAAGCAGGCCGATGAACGTCTCCTTCAGCTGAAGGATGGCAGTCCGCTCTGCGGCGTCCCTATCCTCATCAAAGATGTCATCTGCACCAAAGGCGTCAAGACCACCTGCGGGTCTAAGATTCTGGAAAATTTTGTGCCGATTTATGATGCTACCGTGATTGAGAAATTGAAAGCCAGCGGCGCCGTTATTATCGGCAAGGCGAATATGGACGAGTTCGCTATGGGCTCATCAACGGAGAACTCCGCCTATTTCCCCACCCGCAACCCCTGGGATTTGAATCGCGTGCCCGGCGGGAGTAGCGGTGGCTCGGCGGCGGCAGTAGCGGCGGGTGAGACGGTCTATGCCCTCGGTTCGGACACGGGCGGCAGTATCCGTCAGCCCGCCGGTTTCTGCAGTATCGTCGGGCTGAAGCCAACCTACGGTCGGGTGAGCCGGTATGGACTGGTCGCTTTCGCCAGCTCTTTAGACCAGATTGGGCCACTGACCCGGGACGTGACCGACTGTGCTCTGGTGCTGAACGGCATTGCCGGCTATGACAAGCGCGACTCGACCTCGGTGCCCCAGCCGGTGCCTGATTACACCAAGAGTCTGATCCCCGACCTGAAGGGGCTGAAGCTGGGCATCCCCAAGGAGTATTTCGTTGAGGGGATGCAGACGGAGGTCGCCCTGGCAATGAAGGCGGCGGTGAGCAAGCTGGAAGAGCTGGGCGCTCAAATCGACTGGGACGTGTCGCTCCCCTCCACCCCCTACGCCCTTGCCGTTTATTACATCATCGCGCCATCGGAGGCTTCGGCGAACCTGGCGCGCTACGACGGCGTGAAGTACGGCTTTTCCTTTAACGGCGAGACGATGTGGGACTCGATGGAGAAAACGCGTCAGTTTGGCTTCGGCGCTGAGGTCAAGCGACGTATTATGCTCGGCACGTATGCGCTGTCGGCGGGCTATTATGATGCCTATTACCTGAAAGCCCAGAAGGTGCGCACCCTCATCCGGCGGGAGTTTGACGCTGCCTTCCAGAAATATGATGCTCTGGTGACGCCTACCTCGCCCACTGTCCCCTTCAAGCTCGGGGAGAAGGTGGACGACCCCCTCCAGATGTACCTGAGCGATGTCTGCACCCTGCCCATCAATATTGCCGGCCTCCCCGGTATTTCCCTCCCGGCGGGGTTCGGGGATGGGTTACCAATAGGTATGCAGATTATCGGCAAGCCCTTTAGCGAAGAGACCCTTTTGAGAGTCGCCTACGCCTACGAACAGGCAACGGAGTGGCATAAGCGGAAGGCGAACATCTAAGAGGAGGGGACATCATCAGTAGGATATCAAAATGATTCACTACTTAATTGAGTTCAGATTTCATGGGTATGCTAAAAAGTATGCAAGGGACTTAATCTATGAGGTTGCAACAAAATTTAAAGTTAGTGGTGTTACACGGGATAGAGCAGTACCTCATATTACTCTTTTTGGCCCATTTACTACTAGACATGAGAGGAAGATGGTTTCTGAAGTAGTAAACGTTGGAAGAGAATTTACTTTGGTTCCATTCACAGTTAGAGGTTTTGACTACTTTGATAAGGAACACAAAGTCATCTATCTTGATGTAAATCCCTCCGCAGAACTGAAGGAATTACGGCGAGAGCTAGCAAAAAGATTAGCTAAGATTTCTGACTCGCAGTTGTGGGATGATAAAAAGCAATTCAATTTTCATTCAACAGTTGCATTTAAAGATATCGATAAGAGCTTCTCCAAAATATGGGAATATATAAAGAAAAAGGAAGAGCCGAACATCAAACAACATCTTTTAAGAATTACTATCCTAAAGGGTAAAATTATTCTCTATGAGTATGATCTTATTCTTAAAACACTGCTTAATCGTAGGCAAGCGCTAAGTAGGTTTTGGTTTGATAAGACAATCAAGAATTATAAAAAATACCTAGGGCCTGAATAGTGAGAGTCTAAGAGGGGCGTCAGCCCCTCTTACTTTTTTCTTCCCCCTCCCTGCAATCTCAGGGAGGGGGACTAAGGGGGTGAGTCACCTCTTAACCCCCTACATCCTCTCCGGCGCGTTCATCCCCATCAGGTTCAGCGTGCGGGCGAGCACCTGTTTGGCGGCTTTCACCAGCTTGAGGCGAGCTTTGGTCAGCACCTCATCTTTGGAAACGACCCGGCACTGCTTGTAGAAGCTATGAAAGACCGTTGCTAGGTCTTGGGCGTAGTAGGTGAGGTGGTGGGGCTCCAATGTCTGGGCGATAACCTCAACGATTTCGGGCAGTTGCAGCATCTTGCGGATTAATGTCAGCTCCGGTTCGCAGGTCAGCAGGGAAACATCGCCATCGTCAAACTTAATCCCTCTTTCCTCAGCCAAACGCAAGATGCTGGCAATCCGGGCGTGGGCATACTGGACATAGTAGACCGGGTTGTCCGTGGACTGCTTCTTCGCCAGCTCCATATCAAAGTCCATCTGGGCATCTGCGGTGCGGGAGAGGA
>CAZCEF010000075.1:0-2354 GCA_964497695.1 uncultured Dehalococcoidaceae bacterium
GAACACCTGTGCCTGATGGTAAAGAACGCTGACTACTATATAAATAAGGTACGTAATGCCGGCTGTGTCGTTGTTGGCAGGAGAGCGACGGTGGTGCTGGGCGATTACACCGTTGGACCGAGCCACGTCTTACCTACGGGGGGGGCGGCGCGATTTAGCTCACCACTTAACATAATGGACTTTGTTAAGTATATCAATGTCATCAAGATAGACCTAGCTGGGCTGAAGCGATTAGGCAGGGCGACATCGGTCATCGCCAAAGCCGAGGGACTTGATGCCCACGCCCAGGCAATTGACATCCGGCTCAAAAGGAGGAAGTAATGAACCTGCAGGATGTGATGGCAAAACTGGAAGTTGATTTAGTTGGTGTTACTGATATTTCGCTCTGGAAAGGCACGCGGCTAGAGGAAACGGCAAAGAAATTGTTACCTCAAACACGTTCGGTCATAGCGCTGGGGATGGAAGTCTACCCAGAAGTCCTTAACCTTATCTCTCCCGGAAGGATGATGGGCACCGCCTCAATGAACGATTTACTTGACCGTCACGCCGAATATATTTCCAGTCGGATAACCAGAGCCAGTTACGACTTCGCCAAAGCCTGCCGGAAATCGGGTTTCCAAGCACTGCCTTTGCCATCTCTCGGCTGTCCCACCGATACCAGGTTTCTGGAAGCGGCTTTCTCCTTCAAACACGCCGGGGAGGCGGCGGGGCTGGGCAAAATGGGCTGGTCCAGCCTTCTCATTACCCCGGAGTTCGGGGCGAAGGTAAGGCTTGGCGCCTGTCTCACTGAAGCAGTGCTGGAACCGACGAAAGCTAAGAAGAACGACTTTGATTGTGCTAGCTGTGGCGACTGCATTAAAGCCTGTCCCGTGGGAGCTATCAGCAAGCCGCCAAAGAATGAGACTTATGCTCTTGATAAATTTGCCTGCAGTGTCTTCCGGACTGCCGGTGGTGGCTGTTCGGAATGTATGCGGGTCTGCCCAGGGGGCAAATAGCTTTGAAATCGGCTGGCGATTAGTGTAGAATGAGCCGTGTCTAGTTTTCCCAGGAGGTCTTTTTGTGGCTGGCATTGAGAGATTCATACGACCCGAGCTAGCAACCTTTGGCGGCTATGTGGCTAACAAGTCGCCGGAGGTGCTGCAGGGCATTGCCCGGAAGATTATCAAGCTTGATGCCAATGAGAATCCCTACGGCTGTTCGCCCCGGACTCTGAAGGCTCTCTGCCAATATAAGGACTGGAACATTTATCCTGATGCCGAACAGACCAAGCTCCGCGAACTCCTGCAGAAATACACCGGGGTTGATGCCAAGCGCATTGTTGCCGGCAACGGCAGTGACGAAATACTGGACGAAATTTTGCGCCTCTTTCTTGAGCCCGGGGATGAAGTTATTAATTGCGTCCCGACTTTTGATATGTATCGCCTCAGGACAATAGTCAATCGCGGTAAGCTGGTAGATATCCCCCGTGATGAGAATTTCGTCGTCAGGGTGGCTGCCGTCAAATCAGCCATAACACCAAAAACCAAGCTCATCATTATCGCCAATCCGAATGCTCCCACCGGCACCCCCACCCCCCGGGAATACCTGGTTGAACTGGCGGAAACCGGTGTGCCATTCTTGGTTGACGAAGCCTATTATGAGTTTTACGGAGAAACAGTAATTGACCTGGTTAACCGATATGAAAATCTGATGGTGATGCGGTCATTCAGCAAATGGGCGGGGCTGGCGGGCTTGAGGATTGGTTACGGCATCTTCCCGCCCAAGATTGCCGGCTACCTGATGCGGATTAAACCACCATATAATGTTAATGTCGCGGCAATGGTGGCAGCAATTGAAACGTTAAAAGATATTGATTACCTGATGAAAAACGTCAAAAAGATAGTTGCTGAAAGAGAACGCCTTTTTGGCGAACTCAAGCAGTTCAAATGGTTGAATCCCTATCCCTCCAAGGCAAATTTCATCTTGTGCCAGGTGCTTAAAGGTGAAGCGAGCCAAATCCAGCAAAGACTTCAGCGACAGGGGATACTGATTCGCTGTATTGACCAGCCGCCGTTGTTGCCGAATTGTCTGCGAATCGCCGTGGGTAAGCCGGAAGAAAACGATATGTTAGTCCGTAGGCTTCGGGAGCTTGAGGCGAGTCACTGACCTCATCCGTCTTGATGTGTCGTGGGGCGTCCAAGAGGGGCGTCAACCCCCTCTTCCAACTTATTCCCCCTTCCCTTTGGGAAGGGGATTAGGGGGATGGGCTTCTGAAGGCGGCCACAGCGTGACAAATATGCTAAACTATATGAGTTTTGAAAAGGCAGGAAAGAAAAAATGCCACAACGAACCGCTACCATCAAACGGGAAACCAA
>CAZCEF010000075.1:2454-6452 GCA_964497695.1 uncultured Dehalococcoidaceae bacterium
GGCTTATAATTTGTATACTAATATCAGTATCTTAGTCAAGAAATACAGCTCGTGAGACAATCCGCAAGTCAAAAAGTCCGACTGGCAATTTCATTGTTGCTTCTGGTAGCTGCTTGGGCAGGGGTATGGTATTTGCTTCACGGCGAGTTATATAAGCCCTACCTTTATCGAGTCTTTTCGGAGTCTAAAGCCTATGTGCTGGGCATCGTAATCGGCTTCCTTAGCCTAGCCGTCTTCATGACCGCCTTTCTCTTCTTCCTGACACGAAAAGAAAGAGTGACAGACTGGAGAGCGTTCTTCAAGGTCGAACGTCTGGACATAAGAGGAATCTGGCTCTGCTTTGGTCTTGGGGTACTGCTACAAACCTTGAATGCCGCCTTCCTCTGGAATTTTGTGCTGAAGCCAGTGAGAGACTTCCTATCATCTCTTGGTCTCAGTGGTTCCGCCATTGGTCTTGGCACAGGCGGCACTGTTCCAGCGCTTGCACCAAATCAAGCCATATTACTGACTGTCTTTTTGCTGGTATTCTGGTGGCTGGAAGTCCCGGAGGAACTGTTTTTCCGGGGCTACCTGCAGAACAAATTTCAGTCAATTGTGGGCAAGAATACCGCCGCTGTGATTTCAGCGATTGTCTGGGACTTGGCTCACCTGTGGGGTCTGGTCAACATACTGGAGAGATTTCTCTATCCGATAGGTAATCGCTCTTTGCTGCTCGCGGTCATAGCCCCGCAGATATGGGGGGTTACTATCAGCCCGACAAGCCCCTCCGGAATCTTACTGCTCCTGGGAATCAACGCCGCGCTGATTGTTCTGATTACCGCGATATGGAGGTTTTTGTGCCTGGACCGCGGTCAGCCCGACCGGCCACAAGACACCGAAAAGATGGATGTAGCCCGAAATGGCAGTGAATCGGCTGGACCTGGACAAGGAACACCGCCGCATCTGCCGATTCGGGGGCGGTGGGGCGTTAATACCTATCTGATGAAGACAGCCACCCAGTTCTGGCTGATAGAAATCCTGATTTCGGGTTTCAACTTCTTTGTGCTTATGAACCTCGTTTATGAACCAAGGTGGGGTAATCTCATAGCGCACCAAATCGGGATGTCCACCCGGATTACCTACATCTATGTTATCGCGTTTTTCTTACTCCGTACTGTCAAAAAGTACGAAACTAGAGATTTGTTTCACGTGGGGATTTTGTGGTTAGGATTAACACTGCTATTTGAATGGGGCGGCAGTTTCATCATTAGACGTCCGGTTGAAGAAATAGTAATTGGCTGGAACATATTCGCCGGGTATATGTGGCCATACGTATTGCTGACCTATTTCTCAGCAAACCTCATCGTTGGTACTGTTCTGCACCCGGGTAAAAAGAGAATGGGTGGGATGTGATGTCCGACAACAGTGGGATTCAGGTGTAAAGAGGGAGTATTATGATTGCGCAAACAAAAACGACTAAAAGAACATCTATTCGCCAGAAAGTTCGACTGGCAATTCTGTTTCTCATTTTCCTAACTTTTCCCATTACTCTGAACTACTTCTCCGTCTTCCTGATAATTGAAGGGTCGGCGAAGGGCACAATGGTCTTCAGTTGGTTCTTCTGGACAGCCTTCACCGTAACCTCGCTGGCGTTTGGTCGCGCCGCCTGCGGCTATATTTGCCCGCTGGGTTCAATTCAGGAGACTAAAGACAGAATGGCACCCAAGAGGCTGGGCAGGATTAGGTACTTGAAAGCCATCAAGTACCTGTTTGCGATTGCCTGGGTAGGTGCAATCGTCTACTTTGCCATTGCTGCTGGCGGATATAAGAAGATTGAGTTGCTGTACAATATGCCAGCGGGAGTCTCGGTGGATAGCGTGCTGAGCTGGTTCACTTACTTTACCATAGTTGGTGTCGTTTTATTGCCGGTATTCTTTATTGGTAAGAGGGGATTCTGCCATTATTTCTGCCCCTGGGGAGTGCTGAATATTACTGGCACAAAGATAAAGAACTTTTTCCGATGGCCCTCTCTCCACCTGGAAGCGTCGCCGGAGAAGTGCAAACAGTGCCACACTTGCGACAAGAACTGCCCGATGAGCTTGGGAATTAGCCAGATGGTATCCGCCGGCTCAATGAAGAATACCGAATGTATCCTCTGCGGCACCTGCGCCGATAACTGTCCGAACGGGGTTATCAAGTACTCGTGGAATAGGCCTTAGGCGCTACGCTAGCTTCTTTCTCGTCAGCCTCTCGTAAGCTTTGACATATCTCTGGCTGGTGGCTTCAATGACGTCCGGGGGCAACATCGGGGCGGGGGGCTGCTTGTTCCAGCCCGACTGCACCAGCCAGTCGCGCACTGGCTGTTTATCATAGCTGGGCTGAGATTGCCCCACCCGGTACAATTTTACATCCCAGATACGGGATGAATCGGGGGTCAGTAGCTCATCAATCAGAATAAGCTTACCCCCATCCAGCCCGAACTCAAACTTGGTATCAGCGATGATGATGCTACGCTCGCGAGCGTACTTGCGGGCAAAGCTGTAAATCTCTATGCTTTTATCCTTTATCTCCTCCGTCACCCCAGCACCGACCATTTTTTTCATCTCGTCGAGCGTGATTGGCTCATCATGACCAGCCTCGGCTTTGGTGGTGGGGGTGAACAGGGGAGCAGGCAACTCTTCGCTTTCTTGCAGACCCTTTTTGACCGCCAGACCGCAAACCGTGCCCGATTGCTGATATTCCGCCCACGCTGACCCCGCCAGATAGCCCCGCACCACACATTCAATGGGTAGGCGCTTGGCTTTTTTCACCACCATTGAACGCCCGATCAGGTAAGACGGGTAAGTAAAGCGGCTCTCTGGTGGCACATATTTGTCTAGAATCTTAACATCACTGACCGACTCAATGAGATGATTTGACACGATGTTCTTCGTCAGTTTGAACCAGAAAGCCGAAAGCTGGTTCAGCACCGCCCCTTTCTGCGGAATACCGCACGGAAGCACGAAGTCAAAGGCGGAAATGCGGTCGGTGGAAATGAGCAGTAGGTAATCGCCAAGGTCGTAAGTATCGCGCACCTTCCCCCGACTGAACACCTTCAGCGGCAGGTCGGTGGTCACCAGGACGGACGAATCAGGACACTCTTTCAAGTTATCCTCCTCATTCAGTTTCAGCCAACAGCCTTCAGTCGACAGCTTTCTGCTTGCTGATTGCTGACATCTGATAGCTAATCTACAGCGCCCGCGGACTTAAATCGCTGGGCTCCGAGATGCTGACCGTTTTCCACTGTGCTTTGGTCAAGCCGAGTCGCTGAAAGATTTCATCCACATATTGCAGATAGTACTGATAATCAAAGATTGGCTCCAGCTCCTCCGGCGGCAGGGCTGATGTAACGTCCGGGTCAGCTTTCAGCAGACTGAGGAAGTTCTTATTGCCCTTCCAGGCTTTCATCGCATTGCGCTGGACTAGCTCGTAGGCTTTCTGCCGGGGCAATCCCTTGTCAATCAGGGAGAGCATCACCCGCTGGGAGAAAATTAAGCCCTTGGTCAGCTCCAGGTTCTTCTTCATCTTCTGCGGGAAGACTTCTAACCCCTTCATTATAGAGGTGAAAAGAGCCAGGCAGTAGTCAACCAGCAAACAGGCACCGGGAATGATGACCCGTTCTGTAGACGAGTGGCTGATATCGCGCTCGTGCCATAGAGTAATGTTCTCCATCGCCGTGACGGCAAAGCCTCTGACTAACCGCGCCAGACCGGAAATACGTTCGCACAACTCAGGATTACGTTTGTGGGGCATCGCCGATGAGCCGGTCTGCCCGGCAGTAAAAGGCTCTCCGACCTCCCCCACCTCGGTAATCTGCATCGCCCTGATTGTGGTGGCGAATTTTTCCAGAGAACTGGCAATGATTGCCAGACTGGTGATGAACTGGGCGTGTCGGTCGCGCTGGAGAATCTGGCTGGACACCGGCGCTGGCTCCAGTCCCAGTTTACGACATACTTTTTGCTCGACCTCAGGAGGCACAG
>CAZCEF010000076.1:0-1259 GCA_964497695.1 uncultured Dehalococcoidaceae bacterium
CATTCCAGTGATTGGTCATTGCCCCGCGACCGAAGCTTTGCGCCAGACTGGCGACGGTCGGGGAATGTCAGAGACGGGCTTGATGCTCCAGATACACCAGCCCCAGTGACCGTGCCATCTTTGACAGGAGGTAGCATTCTTCATTATCTAGGGCGGCGCCGCCGATATTGGCGATGGCTTCAGTACGGTTTACCGTATTGCCTTTACTGTCTTTTTCCGAGAAATTGGCATCTCTGGTCTTCTTAATCCGGCGGGCAATCTCCGTAATCGCCCAGTCCCATGACTTCTCCTCCCATGCTGTCCCCCCGGGGGCACGATACAGGACTTTACTTAGTCGCCAAGGGTTATCGGCGGAAAGCTGGCGCAGTGAAGCCCCTTTGGCACAGCCAGCACCACGATTGATAGGGTGGTCGGGGTCGCCCTCAATATTGACTACTTTGCCATCCTGTGAGGCGACGATAAACCCGCAACCAGAGGCATCATAGGGGCAGATGGTGGTTTTTTCGCCAATCTTCTTTTTGAGGGGCAGGGCTTTGGCTGGGGTGGCTTGAGCAATATCTGGCTTCAGTGCTCCAAGGAGAAAAATACCACTCAGGCCGACTCCGGAAGCCTTCAAAAAATCTCTTCGGCTTAGCTCCATAATACCTCCTCTTTATGTCACCATGAAGCCCTCAAGGAGCACCTCTGTGATTTCAACGCAGCTTGGTCTTCGGCAAGGCACAAAAAAAGAGGCAAAAGAAATTCTTTTTGCCTTAATGATGAGCCTGTTTCACTTTAAATTTTAGTATAAACTACTGAGAAAACAATTGTCAAACACCCTATTTTTCATAGGTCAAACACCCTGTTTTAATGTTTCCCCGATGAGAATGTCAGGGCGGTAGCTTTAATTTACAGACCTCGGAATGTTATGTTATAATTTCTTGAAATTGGCAACTGCCTAACTAGCGAGGTGTCGTTTTGGACAAGGAAACCAAACAGAATATTATTGCTGACTATCGCCTTCATGAGAAGGACTCTGGCTCTACTGAAGTCCAGGTAGCCGTGCTGACCGAAAGGATAAAACAGCTGACCAATCATATGGCGGCGCACCGGCATGATTTTAACGCCCAGCGCGGCTTGCTCAAGCTTGTCGGGCACCGCCGAAGGTTGTTGAGCTACCTCAGTCGCGAGGACATTGAGCGCTACAACAAGGTAATCAGCCGGCTTGGTCTGCGCAAGTAGTTTTGAGTGAGAATACAGTTTAATGCAATCCTTTGAAA
>CAZCEF010000076.1:1359-6369 GCA_964497695.1 uncultured Dehalococcoidaceae bacterium
TGCCGACTGGCTGACCGTCCCATCCGTCCACTTCTTCCCAAAGAGTGGCGACGAGAAATCCAGATTATTGCCACCGTTCTTTCGGTTGACCAGGAGAATGACCCGGATATCCTGGCGGTGATTGGCAGCTCGGCGGCTTTATTAATTTCAGATGTTCCCTTTACTGACCCGATAGCCGCGGTCCGCGTTGGTTATATCAATAATGAGTTTGTCTTAAACCCCACTTTGCAACAGCTTGAGGTAAGCCAGCTTGACCTGGTGGTTGCCAGTACCAAACAGGCTATCGTGATGCTGGAAGCCAAAGCAAAGGAAATTCCAGAGCATCTTATCCCGAGGGCAATTCAGTTTGGTCATGAGGCAAATCAGGAGATTATCCGGATGCTGGAACAACTCCAGCAGTGCTGCGCCAAACCCAGAGTGGAACTTAGCAAGAAAGAAGTTAACGCTGAACTTGACTCGGCAATCACCTCAATCCTTGGTGATAGGCTGGCTCCAGCCCTCAGCCAGCCCGACAAAGCTCAGCGTGAACAGGCGCTTACTACTCTGAAAACAGAACTGATAGCAGGACTTAAGGAGAAGTTTGTTGAAGAGGATATCCTCGCGCTCTTTGAAGCTAAATCCAAAGCCGAGGTCAGAAAGCACCTCCTCGCCGGGCAACGTCTTGCCGGTCGTGGTCTGACAGAAGTCCGTCCGATTAGTGGCGAGGTTGGCATTTTACCACGCACTCACGGCTCAGCACTGTTCACCCGCGGTCAGACCCAGGTATTAACGATTACCACTCTCGGCTCCACACGTGAAGTACAGCAGCTTGATGGGCTGGGGATAGAAGAGACCAAACGCTTTATCCACCACTATAATTTTCCACCTTTCTCCAGCGGGGAGGTCAAGCGACTGGGAGGCACCAGCCGGCGTGAAATCGGGCACGGAGCCCTGGTGGAACGGGCACTTTCCGCAGTATTACCATCGGAGGAAGCTTTCCCATACACTATTCGCCTGGTTTCCGAAGTCCTGAGCTCCTCAGGGAGCACTTCTATGGCAAGCGTCTGCGCCGGGAGTCTCTCGCTGATGGATGCTGGTGTACCAATCAAGAGAGGTGTCAGTGGGATTGCCATGGGACTGGTTACCGGCGAAGACGGAAGCTACACCATACTGACCGATATTGAAGGCTTGGAAGATGCCTACGGCGATATGGACTTCAAAGTTGCCGGCACCACCGCGGGTATTACCGCACTACAGATGGACATTAAAATTAAGGGTGTCAGCCTGGAACTCATTGAGAAGATAATCAATCAGAGCCGTGAAGCCCGGATGTTTATTCTGGATAAGATGAACCAGACCATTAACGCCAGCCGACCCGAGCTTAGCCGTTACGCACCGAGAATGTACAAGATACAGATTAACCCGGAGAAAATTGGCTCGGTCATCGGCACCGGTGGCAAGACCATTCGCTCCATTATTGAGGAGACCAAGACCGATATTGATATTAAGGATGACGGCACGGTTATTATTGGCTCACCAGATGCTGCTGCCGCCCGAAAGGCGATTGAAATGATTGAAAACTTGACCAAAGAGGTTGAGGTGGGCGGCATCTATACCGGCAAGGTAACCCGTATCTTTGACTTCGGGGCAATGGTTGAGTTTCTGCCCAACAGAGAGGGTCTGGTCCACATCAGTGAACTGGCTGACTACCGTGTCGGCAAGGTGGAAGATGTGGTTAAGGTGGGCGATGAGGTCATGGTCAAGGTCATCGGCATTGATAATCAGGGCAGAATTAACCTATCACGACGGGCGGTTTTTGAGAAGATATCCCAGCTTCACGGGGCTCAAGAAAAAGATGCCCACGCCCGAGCTGTCCGGAGAGAGCCCCGTCGTCCCTACCCCCCACGAGGCAGACGAGAATCTGAGCCATACCCACGGAAAGATCGCACTTCCTAAAAAGTCAGAAATCGGCTAAAATACTGAAATCTAAGGGGTGAGCTATGAGCCCAATAAAGGTAGCCGTACAGGGTGCCATGGGGAGGGTGGGGCAGGAGGTTGTCAAAGCAGTTTCCCACGAGCCTGATATGCAACTGGTGGGGGCGGTGGATATCAAAGTATCCGGTGCTTTTTTGACCCTACCGGATGGCTCGGGGACAGTCCCCGGCTCGGCTAAAGTAGAAGAGATTATCACCAAGTACCAGCCCGATGTGCTCGTTGATTTCTCCAGTGCTTCCGCCACGATGACGGCTGCCCGTATCGTCTTCAAGCGCAAAGTCGGTATGGTAGTTGGCACAACCGGTCTCACCAAGGAGAACATTGAGGAGATTGGGAAGCTGGCGGCGGAAAACGGGGTGGGGGCAGTCGTGGCGCCCAACTTTGCTCTTGGTGCGGTCTTAATGATGCACCTCGCCAAACTAGCGGCAAAATACTTTGATTATGCTGAAATCATTGAGTTGCACCATCATTTGAAAGCTGATGCCCCTTCGGGGACGGCTCTCTTGACTGCCCGGCAGATGGCGGTAGCCAGAGGCAAGCCTTTCGCCCGACCACCGGAGAAGGAGGCTTTCGCCAGTCGGGGACAGTCCCTGGAGGGAGTAACTATTCACAGTGTGCGTCTGCCCGGTCTGATGGCGCACCAGGAAGTACTTCTGGGGACATCAGGGCAGACGCTGAGCATTCGTCACGATACCATCAATCGGGAGTGCTACATGCCAGGGGTCTTGCTGGCAATAAGGGAAGTGGTAAAGCGCAAGGGGTTAACCTACGGCTTGGATACTTTGCTCGGCTTGTGAGGCAAAGTTGAAGGGTTACAAGATTGCTATTGTTGGTGCCACGGGACTTGTTGGGCAGGAGTTCATCAAGATTCTGCTGCAACGCAACTTCCCGATGAACTCAATCCACCTGTTTGCCTCCGACCTTACCGCTGGCCGGAGGCTCATCTTCAAGCACGAGGAGATTGAGGTCAAAGAGACCGCCCCAGATTCCTTTTTTGGCACGGATGTTGTCTTCTTTTGTGCTGGCTCCGAGGTAAGCCGTCATTTTATCCCCTATGCGGTGCAGTCAGGTGCGGTGGTTATTGATAACAGTGCTGCCTTCCGCCTTGAGCCTGATATTCCTCTGGTCGTCCCGGAAGTAAATGTAGAAGATATCAGGGGGCACAAGGGACTTATTGCCACCCCCAACAGCACCACCATTAAGCTGGCAGTAGCGCTTTACCCTCTGCATAAAGTTAATCCAATTAAGCGAATTGTTCTTTCTACTTATCAATCAGTGTCCGGGACAGGCGCGGTCGCCATGGAAGAGCTGACGATGCAGTCCAAGCAGGTTCTGGAAGGGCAGACGGCAATCCCTCACGTTTATCCCCACCAGATTGCTTTTAACGTTTTGCCGGAGATAGATGTTTTTCTGGATGATGGCTATACCAAGGAAGAGTGGAAGATAGTCAAAGAGACCCGCAAGGTAATGCACGCCAACGACATCGCTATTTCAGCCACCTGCGTGAGAGTGCCGGTATTTACCGGGCACAGCAGTACCGTTCATGTTGAATTTACCCATCCCATGCTGACTGATGAGGCAGAACGTCTTCTAGCCCAGGCGCCGGGGGTGAAGATTCAGGATGACCTGTCAATCAGCCTTTACCCCCACCCGTGGGCAGTGGCGGGCTTTGATGATGTCTTTGTCGGGAGGATACGGCGGGATATCTCTCATCCTAATGGGCTTGCCTTATGGCTTGTCGTTGATAACGTGCGCAAGGGGTCGGCGCTGAACGCCGTCCAGATTGTTGAAGAAATGATAAAAAGGGACTGGCTGAGTCCCAGGAGGTAGTAAAAATGAAGCAGCTGGGTAGACTGATAACGGCAATGGCAACACCTTTCAATGAGAAGGGGGAAGTCAACTACGAGCAAGCCAAAAAATTTGCGGTAGCCTTGCTCAACTCAGGGAGCGATGGGATTCTGGTCGGGGGGACGACCGGTGAATCGCCCACGCTCAGTCGCGAGGAAAAATTACGCCTGTTCCGGGAGATTAAGTCGGTGGTGGGGGATAGGGGAGCGGTTGTTGCTGGCACCGGCAACTATAATACGGCAGAAAGCGTGGCACTGACCAGGGAAGCGGAGAAAGTCGGCGTTGATGCCTGTCTGGCGGTTGTCCCTTACTACAATAAGCCGACCCAGGATGGTCTCTATCAGCACTTCAAGACGATTGCTCAGGCGACCAAACTGCCCTGCATTGTCTATGATGTGCCATCGCGAACGGTAACCAGTATCGCCGCGGAAACGGTAGTGAAACTCAGCCAGATTGAAAATATCGTCGGTATTAAGGAAGCCAGCGGCAACTTTGAGAAGATTGGCAAGATTATCGCCAGCGCTCGGAAGGGCTTTCTCGTCTGGAGCGGCAATGACAATGATACTTTCCTGATTCTAGCCCTCGGCGGCTACGGCATTATCAGCGTGGCGTCAATGCTGGTGGGCAAGCAAATCAAGGAGATGATTGACAGTTTTGTCGCTGGCAAGGTGGCGCAAGCCGCCAGCATCCACCTGAAGCTACTGCCGCTGGTCAATGCCCTGTTCATCGTCTCCAACCCCATCCCGATAAAGTATGCGCTGAACTATGTTGGTTTCAACGTCGGGAAACCACGACTGCCCCTCGTTGAGCCAGATGAGAAAACCGCAAATGCCATCAAGGAGACGCTGAAGAACTATAAGATTGACCTACCGCTAAAGTAGCCGACAACGACAGGAAAGTCTTGCCTCAGATGTCATTCTGAGCGTAGCGAAGAATCTGGGGGCGGGGTCTAGCCACTATCCTCGCCGAGATTCTACAGGATTGCGGTCAAGGTGTAGAATAGGGTCATGGAGTTCTTTAAATCAACTGTTTTGTTGCTACTCGGGATTCTTAAACGTCTTTATTATCTCATACCTTCACTTTTCACAGACCCCTATGATTTTCTTGAGAGGTGGTTTAAAGTGATTTATGAACCACCTCAATGGTTGTTTTGGCTGTTGCTATCATTGGGTTTAGCTATTGCTATCA
>CAZCEF010000077.1:0-1722 GCA_964497695.1 uncultured Dehalococcoidaceae bacterium
GCAGTCTTTAGCCCCAGAAGGAGCGCCGTTGTAACCGGTCGCCAGAATGTGCTTGTTCCTCACGGCAACAGCACCGACGTGATGCCGGCGACAGGTGGAGCGCTCGGCAACCACCGAAGCTATTTTCAAAAAGTACTCGTCAATGTCGGGTCGGGTCAACTTCTTCATTTCAGTTTAGCGATAACCTTTCTCGCTTCCTTATGCAAGCTTTCCAGAGAGGACTCATTGATAATGGTGAAATCGGCGATAGCGATTGGTCCGCCCTTGTTAGTGTTCTCAATTTCAGCACGGTCGCGGCTGACGGCTTCTTCCCGACTTAAGGGCCGGCTGGAGCGACTAGCGAGTCGGGCATATCTTGTTTTCGGTGATGCCCACACGGCAACAACATAAAAATCATCGCCATAATACTTCTTCAGAAAATCATACTCCTCCCAGGAATAGAGCCCATCAACAACCACGTCTGACTTCTTAAGCGCCGAGTTAATCCGTGGCAGATTAACCTTGGCATAAGCCGCCATACCGTGCTCCTGGCGCAGCAGTTCCCGGACGTAGCGCTCGTTCTTTTCATTGAGTTCCAGACCCCGCTCTTTGACCTCTTCGTCCGTAATATCGCCAAATCTTACCCGGATAAAGCCACTTTCTTCAAAGACCCGGGCGACCTCCGTCTTCCCCGAACCGGGCATTCCCACGATTGAGACAACTTTCATACCGGTATGAATTCATTATACGAAAGATGGCAAGAAAATAACAAATGGGTTCTTCATAAATTCAAGCGATGAAGGGGGTGAGGCACCTTACCCGCATATCAGTGATAAAAAGATAACTTGCATTTTGCATTGCATCTCACGTATATTATAAACTTAAAGTAATTTATAACTAGAAAAGGGTGCCCGATTCTATTGAGCTGGGCGACTACCGCGGTGTTGAGTTCCGTCCTGTACGCCGCGGTTAATATCATAGACAGCCACCTTCTTTCCCGGCGTATGCCCGGGCTGAGGTCTTTTCTGCTACCTATTGCGGTAGTCCACTCACTTTTCGCTCTGGTCGTCTTTTTTCTATTCCCTTTACCAGCAAACCTGGGTGTCAAACCGGTCCTAGCGATAGTCATTGCCGGGGTGCTCCGCATAATCGCGGCAGTAATTATGCTGCACAATCTGAGAAGAGAAGAAGTGTCACTGGTAATCCCGGTTGTTTACTCTTACCCGATATTCGTGGCGATTATCGCTATGCCGCTTCTTGGTGAGGTACTTAGTGCCCTGCAGTGGGTGGCGGTAGTGATTGTGGTGGTGGGGACACTCCTTGTCTCGGCGAAAAAGATGCCTACTGGCTTAAACGGCTGGCTGGCGAAGTTCTTTCCTCTTCTGCTTTTTGCCGGCTTGCTGTTCGCCGTTGCTGATGTTGCCACTAAATACGCCTTGAACTACATGTCTTTCTGGAGTGCCTTTTCCCTCAATACGTTTACTATGTCGGGCATTACCCTTCTTTTTGCCGCGCGCCCCGAGGTAGTCAAACAGCTTATTGCCATAAAGCCGAGAAAGACCTTTGTCTGGCTGATTGTTGTGGATGAAGCGTTGACACTCGTTGCCGTTGTCCTGTGGTACTGGGCGATGACGCTGGGTCCGGTGTCCCTGGTCTCCACGATTCTGGGGAGTCGTCCTGCCTTTGTGGCGCTCTTTGCCCTCCTTTTGAGTCAAACTCTGCCCCAGTTCCTGCTCAATTCAA
>CAZCEF010000077.1:1822-6234 GCA_964497695.1 uncultured Dehalococcoidaceae bacterium
TTGTATCTCGTCGGCGGGGTAGTGCGCGACCTTATGCTGGGTCGCCCCAATCTTGACCTTGACCTGGTGATAGAAGGAGACGCCCTCAGTCTGGCAAAAGAACTTGCCGCCGTGTTCCCCGGGAAAATGGTAACTCACCCCCGTTTTGGCACGGCAAAATTGCAGGGGGTTAAGTGGAGCGTTGATATGGCAACAGCCCGTTCCGAGACCTACGCCCGACCTGGCGCTCTCCCCACTGTCAGACCCGGTACAATAAAAGACGACCTCTTTCGGCGTGACTTCACCATCAATGCTATAGCGATTGAGCTTAACCCGGGTCGCTACGGGCAGCTCCTTGACCTGTACGGCGGTAACGATGACATTGAGCATAAACTAGTCCGCATTCTGCATGAGAAGAGTTTTATTGACGATGCCACCCGTATCTGGCGGGCTCTGCGGTATGAACAAAGGCTTGGCTTCCGGCTGGAACCGCTTACCCTTAAACTGTTGAAGCGGCACATCAATTACCTGGATATGATTAGCGGCGACCGCATCCGCCACGAACTGGAGCTGGCGCTAAAGGAAGAGTGTCCGGAGAAAGTCCTGCGCCGTGCTGATGAACTGGGCGTGTTAGTCAAACTGCATCCGGCACTCAGGGGTGATGACTGGCTGGCAGAAAAATTGGCTCAAGCTCGCCAGGTGGCAACTGAAGTGCCATCGGTCGGGCTGTATTTAGCCCTTCTGGCTTACCGATTGACTGGTGTGGAAGTGGAACAATTGATTTCTTATCTCAAATTGCCCAGAACAACTGCCCGAAATCTGAGAGACACTGTCAATTTGAGAGATAAGCTGGGGTTGCTGAGGAAGCCAGGAATGGCGCGGAGTAAGATTTATTTTCGGCTTAATGGTTATTTTCCGCCAGCCATCACGGCGAATGCCATCGCCACCGACTCGGCAGTAGTCCGGGAGCGGCTTAATTTGTTTCTGGCTAAACTTCGTTACGTTAGACCGACTCTCACCGGTGCTGACTTAAAGGCTATGGGAGTCATGCCCGGTCCCCGTATGAAGGAGATTTTAAATCGGCTCCTAGAAGCCAGGCTGGATGGCAGGGTGACGAGCAAAAGAGGCGAGGCGGAGCTGGTAAAGACGTGGCTGAATAAGTGGGGAGGTGCGGGGTGAGGCAAAAACTTCGTCTGGCTATTTTGTGTCTGGTGATAATCGTTCTGGCGCTTTCTGGCTGTGGCGTTTCGGAAGAGTCTGGTAAACCAGATAACGAGGCGAGTCTTCAGCATGAGCCAGAAACGTCGGCGAAAGTTGAGCCGGTGCCGGAACTGGCACTTCCAGAGCAAGCTGGCGGGCTGAGCAAGGGTTTGCAAAACGTGCCGAATATCACTGTCACGCAAGTCTATATCTTTGACTCCAAGAAATGGGGCGCTATCGTCTGGACGCTGGAAATTCCGCTGCCTCGCTATATCTACTATCGGGAGCGACCCCGACCAGAGAACTTCGCCCAGTACGTCAAGATGGCAACCGACGCGTATGATGACGACATCGTTGACGCGATAATTCAAAGCATCAAAGAGACTGCTGATGAGAAGAACTTGAGCCGAACTGACCAACTCAGTCTGGTTCTCACCTTTGTCCAGAGTATGACCTATGCCGAGGACATTGTGACCACTTACCAGCCGGAATACCCGCGCTATCCCGTAGAAACCCTCTATGAAAAGATTGGTGACTGTGAAGATACCTCAATTCTGGCGGCGGCGATTCTGACCAGAATGGGCTATGACGTCGCTCTCCTCCTCTTTGAAAAGTTTGACCATATGGGTGTCGGCGTCAATTATCCCTTGGAGTACGGCAACTCCTGGATATACGAAGGGAAGCGCTACTGGTATTTTGACACGTCGGGTGGTCGGTCAGCAGGGTGGAGCCCCGATGAGTATGGAAAAACCGCCGCCTACGTGATGCCGGTAAAAGAATAGACTAGTCCATCTTCTTAAACCGAGCTTTGGGCGCCTGGCAGACCGGGCATTTCTCCGGTGGGTCGCCCGCCACGGTCATTCCGCAGACCTGACAGACATAGTGGGTCGCTTCTTTCACGTCCGCGCCGCTTTCAACGGCTTTTAGAGCGTCTTCATACAGCTTGTGATGGACTTTCTCCACATCGCGCGCCCACTGGTAGGTGCTCTCCGCCCGGCGATTACCCTCAACTTTAGCCTGTTCAATAAATTCGGGGTACATCTTCCGGAATTCAAAGCCCTCGCCATCAATCGCCTTAATCAGGTTCTCTTTGGTGCTTCCCATGCCGATTATCTGGAGGTGGTTGCGGGCGTGGACCGTCTCGGCATCAGCCACGGCGCGGAATAACTTGGCTACCTGAGGAAAGCCTTCTTTTTCTGCCTTCTCGGCAAAGAATAAGTAACGTCGGTTGGCTTGACTTTCGCCAGAAAAAGCCGCCTGCAGGTTATTTAAAGTGGTTGCCATCTAATACCTCCTTTTATTAAAAATTATATTATATTTGGTTGAGTCCCTCTACTGGGGCACGGAGCAGTATTTTGATTTTTGGGGTGTCTAAGAGGAGCGTCAGCCCCTCTTCATAATTCCTCTCCCCTTGCCCTGTCCTTCAGCCGAAGGAGAGGGGGGTCAGGGTGGTGAGGTCACCAAGCGCAGCCAGTGTTTCCGCCAGATACACATTTTTCGCCTGTTGCTTCAGTTTGTTAAACAGCTTCTCGGCATCCTTCTTATATCTTAGCATCGTATACAGAGTCGGTCCTGAGCCGGCGAGGTGGGCACTTTTGGCGCCGGCTTTTAGCATAAGGTCGCGGTAGTGATTCAAGCCTAGGAAGAACTCAAAGGCAATATTTTCAAAGGTGTTAAAAAGAAGGGATGAATTGAGTTGTCCCTTTTCTCCCAGCACCCTGACTACTTTTTCCGTAGCCTCTCCTTTGGTATAGTGGCTGGCGTTAAGATAGGCGTAGAGCCGTTTTGTTTTATCGGTCAATCGCGGGACATCGGGCAGGAGTAAAACGAACCAGTGGCGGGGTAGCGGTGGGAGAGGGGTAATAATTTCACCCCTCCCCGCCATTAGCACCGTCCCACCGTAGAGAAAGAAGACTACATCCGAGCCTAGTTGCACGGCTAATTCCAGCAATTTACTCTGGGGTAAGTTCAGTTCCCAGAGCTTGTTCAGTCCCAATAAAGTTGCCGCGGCATCTGAGCTATCGCCTCCCAGCCCCGACACCGAGGGGATGTTTTTGGCGATTTCAATTTTTACCCCCTTAGCCACGCCCGCGGTTTGCTGAAGCAAAGTTACCGCCTTAGCCACCAGGCTCTTTTCCGCAGACCACTCAGGCAAGCCGGAACTTATGCTGACCTCAGTGCTAAGCTCAAAGCGCAGGGTATCGCATAGGCTTATGGTCTGGATGACACTGCGAATTTCATGGTAGCCGTCGGGTCGTTTACCTAAAGCTTCAAGGGTCAGATTCAATTTGGCGGGTGCCCTAATGGTCAGCATCTATACTTGCCTCTTCTGAGAGACCTGCCAGAGTTTTGCCCACTCTTCTAGGGTGAGCGTTTCCGCCCGCCGCTGTGGCGCGATACTTGATTTCGCCAGCAGCAACCGCACCTCATCTTTCGGCAAGCCACTACCCTGTGCTAAAGAATTGGCGATTTGCTTGCGTGGCGCGGTAAAACCTGCCCGGACCAGTTCAAAAAAACTCTTCTCATCGGTTACCGGGACGGGAGGCTGAGAGTAGACGTCAATTCGGAGTATTGCCGAGTCCACCTCTGGGGCGGGATAGAAGGCGCGGGCGGGCACGTAACTGACGATGCTCGGTTTGCCATAAAACTGTACCGCTACGGTCAGCACACTGCGTTCCCCGGGCTTGGCGACAATCTGGCGGGCGACCTCCTTCTGCACCATGACAATCATCCGCTCCGGCTTGACCGATGCTTCTAGGAAATGGCGCAGGACCGGCGAGGTGATATAGTAGGGGAGGTTCGCCACGACCTTGTATTTACCGCTTGGGATTTCGGGCTTCGCCAGCAGGCTGGCGGGGTCTATTTTGAGGATGTCTTTATTGATGATGGCGACGTTTTTGAAAGAGGCGAGCGTCTGTTTCAACAGCGCCGCGAGATTATCGTCCAGTTCCACTGCAATCACCCAGCCGGCGCGTCTGGCTAATTCGGCGGTCATGATACCCAGCCCGGGACCAACTTCAACAATAACATCTTGGGGTGAAATCTCGGCAGCGGACAAAATTTGCTTCAGCACCTTGCCGTCAACAAGGAAATGTTGCCCCAGCCGCTTTCTCGCCCTAAGGTCAAAAGAGCGGAGGAGCTTTCTGGTGCGGGTGAACAAGGATTCTACCATAGCAAAATCTCAAAAAGCGAGGTCGTGCACCTGCTCTTGACTTTGCCTGACAGCTTGCTTA
>CAZCEF010000078.1:0-6106 GCA_964497695.1 uncultured Dehalococcoidaceae bacterium
GTTTGGCCATTGGTGCCGTTTTAGCCCATATTGTTCTGCATGCTATCGGGCTGGGTGTCTCTACCACCAGTGCGGGAGCTATTCTGGCGGTTACCGGGGGGTTAAGCACTGTGGGCAGGATTGTCATGGGTAGTGCTGGCGATAGGATTGGGCATAAGAATGCTCTGATAATTTGTTTTGGTTTAATGTCGGCGGCTTTATTTTGGCTCCTGTTCGCCAAAAAGTTGTGGATGCTTTACCTTTTTGCTGTTATCTTTGGTTTTGGCTATGGCGGTATTGCGCCTTTACAATCACCACTTATCGCTGAACTGTTCGGGTTGAACTCTCATGGGGTTATTCTGGGCGTTACTGAATTTGGTGTTGCCCTTGGGGAGACTATTGGCCCGGTTGCTGCCGGTCACATATTTGACATAACGGGGAGTTATAATCTCGCTTTTCTGGCTTCCGGGGTCATTGGCTTGCTTGGTGCCATCCTCATTTCACGGCTGAAGACAGCGAGAACGACAACCCTCTAGCTCACCGAGAAGGTAGAGCCGTCCGCTGTCTTGATGACATCAATCCGGGTGGGGAAAGCATCTCTCAGTTCTTCAATGTGAGTGATTACGATTATCTTCTCAAAGTCGTCCTGAATTGAGTTTATCGCTTCTTTTAATTTTTCAATGCCAGTGGCATCCTGAGTGCCGAAGCCTTCATCAATAATCAGGGTGGGGAGGGGAGCGCCGGCACGCCGTGCCAGGAGGCGGGAGAGAGCGATGCGGACGGCAAAGTTGATGCGGAAGGCTTCCCCACCGCTGAACATCTCGTAGCTCCGCGTGCCCAGTTCGTCAGAGATATTGATGTCCAGAGTCTCCACTGTTTCACCCTTTTTGGTCGCTTTCTGGGTCTCAAACTTCACGTGCATTCGGTTGTCCGTTATCCGGCTTAACAGTCTATTGGCTTCAACTTCAATTTCCGGAAGTGCTATTTCAATAAGCAGTGCCTGGACTCCGGTCTTCCCGAAAGCGCGTGCCAGTTCTTTATAGATGTCTTCCTCTTTTGCCGCCTTAAGCAAAAGTTCTTCCTTTTCTTTCTTTTTTATCTCCAGTTCGGCGCAGTGTTCCAGCTTCAGTTTAATGCTCATGAAAGCTTGCTGGGCTTCCTTTTGACTGGTCAGCAGCGCCTGGTACTCAGTTTCTGCCTGAGCCACGTCTCTCGCTAACGCTGGAAGGAGAGCGAGTTCAGTCTGCAGTGCCTCTTTCTTCTGTGTATCGGCTTCAAGGCTGAGGCGCGTTTCTCGGGCAGCTTCATCCGCCTTGATGAGAGCCTCTCTTTCCTGACCCAGGTTCTTCTCGGCGTTTTCTAGGTCATACTTGCGGGACTGGAATGTTTCCAGTGCCTTGACTGACTCACTCACCTGCTGGTGTTGCTCGGCATTGTATTGTAGGCGCGCTAAATCTGTTTCCACTTCCTTTAATGCCTTTTGCTCGTTAATGGCAAAGTCTTTGCCGGCAAGTTGCTGTTCAATTGCCTCCAGAAGTTTTCTTTCCGCTATCACTTGCTTATCGGCTTCCTCAGCGTCGGTCATCTCTTTTTTGAGGACAGCGATGCCTTTCTCTATGGTAACCCGGTCCCGATTTAGATTTGCCTCGGTCTGCATTAGCTGGCTTTTTAGCTCATCCAGGCTCTTTTTCTTCTGCGCTAGCTGGTCTTGACCGGACTGCAAGGAGCCCGTTTTATGGTTCCTTTCCGTAACATACTTAGACTGAATCAGCTGGAGACCCTCAGGTGTCAACACTGTCTCGCACAGTGGGCATCTGGCTTCAGTCTGGGTCTCAAGTAAGTGAATTTTGCCTTCAATATCAACTAACTCGTGCTCCAGTTGCGTCTGACCGGACTCAAGGTGATTGACCTCTCTCTGCAGTTCCTCACCGGCTTGTTTTTTCTGGAGGAGAGCTTCTTCGCGCTTTGCCAGCTGACTTAGTGCTGTCTCAAGCTGCTCTATTTCCTGCCGTGTTTTGGGGAGCCGCGCTATTTTTGTTTTGAGTTCGGCAATTCTGCTTTGTCGTAATGCCTGGTTCTGCTCCAGTTTTGTCTTCTCGCGGTTAATGAGGTCGGCTAGCTGGTTCTTGCGCTCGTTAAGTTTGACCAGAAGTCCTAATTTCCGGTTGAAGTCTTCATTCAATCGCCTGGCTTCAACCAGACGGGTGTAGCCTTCCTCAATCGCCTCCCGTTGCGCCATTAGCAACTCATATTCTTGGATTCGTGTCTGGTGCTGTTTAATCTGTTCTTCAATAAGTTTGAGGTTTTTTTCGGTAACCCGCAATGAGGCTTCAAGTTGTTCTAGCTGGGCTTTCATCCTCTCCAGCGATTCCTTTTGCTGTCGGAGTTCGTTTAATTTTGTCTCTTTCTCTTTGGCTAATTTCTCCGCTTCGGCGAGCCGACTCAGCGCTTTGTCGTACTCAGCCTGATAGAGTGGCTTGCGGGCTAACTCCTCGTTTATCTCGCGGATGCTGCTTTCCAGCTGGGCTTTTTCTATTTCCTTTTCTCGTGCCAGCCCTTTGGCTCTTTCCTCATAGACGTCATAATCGCTCAGTCCGAGGATATTCGCCAGCACCTCTTTGCGTCGGGAGGGAATCTGCGTGGTGAATTCATCGGCGTGACCCTGCCGCAGGTAGGCGCTGTTGATGAAGGTCTCGTAGTCCATATGAAGAGTACCGATAATCTTCTGCTCGGTCTGGGTAATATTGTTGCCAGCGATGGAACGAAAACTGCCGTTAGTCGCAATTTGAAAGTCCAGCAACGATTGTCCCTGCCTGCCGGGTCGTTTGGGGCGGGAGCGCTTGCGTATGATGCGAAATAGCTGGTCGCCGACCTTGAAGTCAAACTCCACTTCCATTGCTCTTTCCTGGGAGTGGATGAGGTCGTCATCGCTCCGGGTGCGGGCTTTGCCCCACACCGCCCAGGTCATGGCGTCAATGAGGGCTGATTTACCGCTCCCGTTTTCGCCGGATAGACAGGCGGTGTGAATGCCCTGAAAGGAGAGAGGTGGCACCTCACGGTAACACATGAAATTGCGCATCTTGAGCATGACAGGAATCATCGCATCTCCGCGTTGCCATTATTTTAGCATAAATGGAGGAAGGTTAACTTGAGTCATATTGACAGCCACGAGGTCATAGACTAAAGTGTTTACGCCGAAGTAGAGTGGCACTCTAGAGCTTACCCTCGTCCGAGAGGATCAATAGGCGTGAAGGTCATTTGTCAGAGGTGCGGATGTCACAGCCGCCGAGTCGTTCTTGGCTTAGCAGCATTGTGTCTCGTGCTTGCGTTGCTCATTGCTTGCGCGTCCACAGAGCCATCTGAGGTAGGTGTGACCAAACAGGTCGCGCCGAAAATAGAGCCCGTAGAAACACCCAATTCTGGGGGTGTTACAGGATTGCCTTCCCCATATGACGCGGATAACGATGGCATTGGTGATAGCATTGAAGATAAACTTGCTAAACGTTTTGCGCCTGTTGTCCGGTTGCACCCTGATGATGCTTACCGACCTGCCGATATCCCCTGGTACCTGACTAGAGTGAGAATGTGTTTTGATATTAGGTGGTGGTTTGACCGTATTATCCTGAAACCGGGCCAGGTGGACCTTCCTTGTCTTACTTCGCAATCGTGCCTTGGTCAACTTTCCACTTTGGGAGCAACCCTGACAAGTTTTGTTTTGGAGCATACCGACCGGTACGGTGGTGACCGCCTGGACAGCTATCGAAAGCAGACACGACAGGGCTCCAAGCCTTCTGACTGGGTCTGTTACACTCATGTAAGTCCGGCGCCGGCAAAGGACCATCTTGGCATGTATGATGTCCAATATATCTTCTTCTTCGGTTATAACGGAGACATATGCTGGGGGCCCATCGAAAGCGGGCACGAAGCTGATTTCGAACACATCACGGTAAGAGTTGAAGATGACCGAGAGACCATCCATGGAATTTATTACTCGACTCATGAGGGGGAGGGTAAGTGGTACGCGCCTGAAACATCCCCAGGGTCAAGTAATGGATATGCCGTAACAACGGGAGGTCACCCTATAGTCTATTCCGCATTGAATTCTCACGCCTGCTATCCATGGGCAGGGGAATGGAACCGCTTACGTAACTTCAACGATTTTACGGCGGACGGTGGCCCCGAGTGGGACTGTCAGGCAAATATCGTGAGCCTTGGCGAGAAGCAGAATCCGAGGGACGGCATGCAGTGGATTCAATATTCCGGCCGTTGGGGAGAAATCGGTGAAGTGGGATTTACCACCAGTCCGTACGGGCCTGCTTATCAGGACTGGTGGAACGAGGAAGTACCAGAGGGTGTTGCTCCTAGAGCTACCAGTGCCCTTTCGTTAAACAGCGGAGGCATCGTTGTTGCCGTAATCATCGGGATGACCTTAGTGGGTGCACTGACCTTCGCTTTTTACCGATTCGCACGACGGGCTAAGCGACCGTAAACAAGTCCTCTCCCTACGGCAGGAGGTTGAGACTGCCCTGAGCCAAAACAATACCTCTCCCTTACTCTAAAACAATTCAAAACTAATCACGCCCGATTCGTTTCCCTTCAAAAATAACTGTTGCCTCCAAAAGTCCAAACGTGTTTGACTCTCCATCCCTCTCCCGATTAGAATAGACTTTGGAGTCAGTATGCTAGAATTTCTCAGTGAAAAGTTAAGCAAAGTCTTCCGCATGCTGGGCAACAAGGGCAGGCTCAGTGAAAAGGATATTGATGAAGCCCTGCGCGAGGTAAGGCTTGCCCTCCTTGAAGCCGATGTCAACTTCAAGGTGGTCAAAGAGTTCCTCGGCAAGGTGCGGGAACGTGCCGTAACCGCCCAGGTGCTGGAAAGCCTGACAGCTACTCAGCAAATCATCAAAATCGTCAATGAGGAGTTGATTGCTATTCTTGGTGGCGGACAGAGTCGCCTGAGTATGGCGCCCCACCCACCCTCCATTGCCATGCTGGTGGGGCTTCAGGGCAGTGGCAAGACCACTACCTGTGCCAAGCTGGCACTCCATCTTAAACGTTCCGGACAAAGACCACTCCTTGTCGCCGCGGACAACCGCCGACCCGCTGCGGTGGAGCAGTTGGTTACTCTCGGCAAACAGCTTGAAATTCCGGTCTATCGGGAAGCGCCTAATGTTGCCTCCAAAGACATTTGTGCTCGCTCGCTGGTTGAAGCCAGGAACATCGCCGCCAGCTGGGTGGTTGTGGATACTGCGGGGCGACTCCACATTGATGAAGCGATGATGGCAGAGCTGGCTCAGGTGAAGCCGGTGCTCAATCCCACCGAAATCCTGCTTGTAGTGGACGCCATGACCGGTCAGGAAGCGGTGCGTATTGCGGAAGAGTTCCATGCCAGAGTGAATCTCACCGGACTAATCCTGACCAAGATGGATGGGGATGCGCGGGGCGGTGCTGCCCTCTCCATCCGCTGGGTGAGCGGCGTGCCCATTAAGTTCATTGGCATCGGGGAGAAAGTTGATGCTTTTGAGGTCTTCTATCCCGACCGTCTTGCCTCCCGCATTCTGGGGATGGGCGATGTCCTGACCCTGATTGAGAAAGCGGAAGTCTCCTTTGATGAAAAGCAGGTCCAGGAACTGAAGAAGAAAGTCCAGACCGCCACCTTTGACTTGGCAGACTTCCTGACCCAGCTTAAAGCGGTGCGGAACATGGGACCGGTAGGTCAGATACTGGAGATGATTCCCGGGTTTGGCAAACTGGCGGGGCGCCTCCCCGAAGGCAGCGAGGAAAAACAGTTGAAAAAAGTAGAAGCGATTGTCCTATCAATGACTCCCGAGGAAAGGCACAATCCAGCGATTATCGGGGGGAGCCGGCGCCGACGCATTTCTAGGGGAAGCGGGGTGACGCCTCAGGATGTCAACCAGCTCCTCAATCAGTTCAGCCAGATTCAGAAGCTGATGAAGATGGGCGCCAAAGGCAAGCTCCCCTGGAATATACTGAAAGGCTTTCAGTAATCCTTATTCTAGGTAGTCCTTCAGCTTCCGACTCCGACTCGGATGGCGCAGTTTGCGTAGTGCTTTGGCTTCAATCTGACGGATTCGCTCTCGGGTTACGTTGAATTCCTTGCCGACCT
>CAZCEF010000079.1:0-6104 GCA_964497695.1 uncultured Dehalococcoidaceae bacterium
GGTCAGAGGGTCTCCTGACTTCTCCGGCGGTGGGTCCGGAGGGGGAGAGAAGCCGTTCAAATTGAAGCCCGTCAATCACATCTGGGTCCGGGGCATATTCGCCGATATTATCCATAGGGTAAAGCTCATAGCCCGTAGCCACGATAATGGCACCTACTTTTTCTTCAACGAGGGTGTCCTGCTGGGCAAAATCAATTGCCTTGGTCGGACAGACTTGATGGCAGGTTTGGCACTGACCGCCATTTAAGTGGAGACATATTTTGCCATCAATTATCGGTTTGGGCGGGACAGCTTTTGGGAAAGGGAGAAATATGGCTCTTCTCTGCGAAAGCCCGCGGTCAAATTCAGAAGGAGCGGTGACGGGGCAACTAGTCAAGCAAAGTCCACAGCCGTTACATCTTACCTCATCAACAAAGGAAGCCTTCCGTCTGATGGTTATCTGGAAATTACCCACATATCCTGAGACTGTTTCAATTTCCGAGTAAGGGTAAAGCTTTATCTTGACGTGAGAGGCTACCCTTGACATAATAGGTTCCACCAGGCAGGGGACGCGCTCCAAGGTAGGGAAAGTCCCGGAAAGTTGGCTGGCATGCCCGCCGACGCTGGGGTTTCTTTCCACCATAATCACCTCATAGCCACCGTCAGCCATGTCCAGAGCTGCCTGCATCCCAGCGATGCCTGCCCCTATGATAAGGACTCTTTTGGTTAGCGGGACAACCGCAGGGATGAGGGACATATTTCGTTGTAGCTTCTCAATAGCCGCCCTGATAATGGCTAAAGCCTTTTTAGTGGCTATCTGTTTATCGGCGGCGTGGGGCCAGCTACACTGTTCTCTGATGTTGGCTATCTCACAATGGTAGGGATTTATGCCCTCAGAAGCGGCTAGATTACGGAAAGTACGCTCATGTAGGGAGGGGGAGCAGTTGCTCATGACGATGCCATTAAGACCCTTGTCTTTTATCGCCTTTTTCACTAACTCCTGTCCCGGTTCGGAGCACATAAAGATATAGTGCTCGGCATGAGCCACCCCGGGGTAATCCTTTATCTGCTCCACTACTTTCGCCACATCCACCGTGCCAGCAATATTTAATCCGCAGTGGCAGACGAAAACCCCGACCCTCTTCCCTTTCAACTCCTAGCCACCTTTTCTAGTATTCGCTCATCAGATGAAAACAAACCTAAAACCTTGCTCGCTGCCGCACTCGCCTGGGCAACTGAGTCAGGGATGTCTTTAGAACCCTGGGCGGTGCCGGCAACATAGACTCCTGGCACCAAAGTCTCCTGCGGGCGAAGTTTGGGGTGGGCTTCCGTTATGAAGCCATAGGCATCGCTGGGTATACCAATTTTTTGAGCCAGCTCTTTACCCGCTGGATGGGGCACCATAGCCATACCAAGCACCACCAAGTCACAGAGAATCTCAATCCGTTTCCCGGAAAGAGTGTCCACCCCCCAAACCTTCAGCTTTTCCCCATCTCGGAAAACCTTAGCTACCCTGCCTCTCAGGTAAACTACCCCGTCCTCCTCCACCGCTCTCTGCACGAACTCCTCGTAGCCCTTTCCCGTTGCGCGGGTATCCATATAAAAAATGTATGCCTGTCCCTCAGGAACAGCATGTTTGTAGAGCATAGCCATTTTGGCTAAATACATGCAGCATACCCTGGAACAATAAGGGACACCGTGCTCGGGGTCGCGGGAGCCCACGCAGGAGATAAATACTACCTCTTTGGGTGTTTTCCCATCAGATGGTCTCAATACTACCCCAGCAGTGGGACCACCAGGGGAGAGAATCCTCTCAAATTGAATCCCGTCCAGGATGTCTGGATGCGGTTCAAACTCAGCAATTTCCTTCTTAGAGGTAAGTTCAAATCCAGTGGCAACAACAATGGCGCCGACATTATATTCTTCATACCAATCCACCATCTGATGGTTGATAGCTTTTCTCTCACAGGCTACTTCACAGGAGAGACATTCACAGCAGCCAGCGCAGTTCAAGCAACGTTTGGCTTCCTCAATTGCTGTTTTTTCGTCAAATCCACTCTCCACTTCAGCAAAGGAGCTCGTCCTTTGCTGGACATCAAGCATTGGCATCACAGCTCTTGACCTGAGCAGCACGCCTTCCTTGGAAACTTCTTCTACTTTATTAATTTGTTTTGGTCTGTCAAGACGCATATCTATTCCGCTCAAATAGCGGTCAATACTTTCCGCAGCCTGCTTGCCGGCGGCAATTGCCCCGATGACATCAGCCGGACCGGTGACCACATCACCACCAGCAAAAACCCCGGCAATACCTGTTTCCAGCGTCACTGGGTCACTAAAGACAGTCCCCCGCTTGGTATAGTTAAGCCCTTTGGGTAGCCCGGTTTTATCTACCGCCTGCCCGGTGGCAATAATCACAGTGTCAGCATCCATAATAAACTCTGAGCCCTTAACTGGGATTGGTCGCCGCCGACCGCTCTCGTCAGGCTCACCCAGTTCCATCCTAATGCACTCAATACCAGTTAATTTGCCATCCTGGTTCAGAACCCTGACTGGAGCTGCCAGAATCTGGAGCTTTATGTCTTCCTTTTCCGCTTCATCAATCTCACTGGCTATTGCTGGCATTTCCGTTCGGGAACGGCGATAGACGATAGTTACCTGTTTAGCGCCTAAGCGCTTGGCTACTCTGGCAGCGTCCACCGCGGCATTACCACCACCAATCACTGCTACCCGGTTGCCTAAACTGATTTTCTCTCCCGAGTTTATCTGCGCTAGGAAATCAAGAGCATGGATTACGCCGGCCGTGTCTTCACCAGGAATCCCCATTTTCTGGCTTACCCCGGCTCCAGTGGCGATGAAGATAGCCTCGTATCCCTGTTCCGAGAGTTCACCAAGGTCTTTCACCGGGCTATTCGTCTTAATCTCTACCCCAAGCTCTTCTATGTAATCAATCTCATTATCCAGCACATTCCTCGGTAGTCGGTATTCCGGGATTCCGTAGCGCATCAGTCCACCAGCCATTGGCATGGCTTCAAACACGGTCACCAGATAGCCCTTCTTTATAAGGTCATAGGCACAAGCCAAACCCGATGGTCCAGAACCAACGATGGCTATTTTTTGCCTCTTTGTCTTCTCAACTGGGGTGGCTTTCTCCCTACCTGCCTTCAGTTCATAGTCAGCGATAAATCGTTTCAACGCCCGGAGAGACATAGACTCATCAACTGTCTTCCGCTCACAGTCTTTTTCACAGGGATGGGTGCAGACCCGCCCAATAACACCAGCGAAGGGCAAAGTCCGGCGCACCACCTCCAGGGCTTCTCTAAACTTACCCTGGGAAATGAGAGCAATATAAGCTTGGGCATTAACGCCTGCCGGGCAGGCAACGCGGCAGGGTGAGATGCCTTTCTTTTCCATGGTAAATACAGCAGGCACTGCCTGCCCGAAGGGCTTATAGATTGCTTTCTGCATAGCGATGCCACGCTCGTATTCACTAGATATTTCCACTGGACAGACACGGGCACAATCTCCGCATCCGGTGCATTTACCCCAATCCACGTAAGATGCTTTTCTTCTAACGAGGACAGTAAAATTTCCTATCTGACCAGAAACCTTCTCCACCTCAGAGTAGGTCATAAGCTTAATATTAGGGTGTTGTCCCACCTCCACCATCTTGGGGGTCAGAATGCACTGGGGGCAGTCCAGCGTCGGGAAGACCTCAGAATATTGAATCATATGGCCACCAATACTGGGATTTCTCTCTACCAGCAACACCTCATAGGCGGCATCGGCAATATCCAGAGCGGCTTGAATCCCAGCTACTCCTCCCCCAATTACCAGAGCTTTCTTGATTAGTAGAGCTTGCCTAGTGGGAGAGGACTGGGCTGAGGCTGGTTGTCTCACGAGGTTCTCCAAAGATTCAGTCCCCAATCCAGTCAATCAATTGCTTGCTTTTGAGAATAGGCAGAGGGTTCCCGTAGTTCAGTTCAAAGCGACACACTTGAGACCCAAGTCCCAGAGAAAGAGCCAGAAGCTGACTGAAGTAAAATATCGGCATGCCCGGAAAGTCGCTGTATTTCTGCTGTAGCTCCGGTTGTTTTTCGCCGAGGTTGAAGCTACAGAGGGGGCAGGTAACTACTAAAGCCTCGGCGCCTCTTCTTAGTGCTGAGCTTAATATCTCTAGGGCACGCTGGGCGACGGCGTCCGGGTTACCCACAATTTGAAATGAGCCACAGCATTCCGTGGCAAAGGGAAAATCCACTGCCTCGGCACCAATAGCCTCCAGGAGCCGATGAAATATCGTTGGTCTTTCCACTTGGTCAATCGCCACTGCCGCCGGGCGCAACAGAGTGCAGCCGTAATAGGGAGCCACTTTCAGGCCCTTAAGTGGGTTCTTTGCCTTCTCCGAAATATGCTCCCACCCGATGTCATCTTTCAGCACACTGAGGAGATGCACTACTTCTACCTCACCACTGTACTTGGCTTCTTCTTCCATAAAGTCATTCAGTGCCTTTCCTTTCTCCCGGTCGTCTCGCATCAGAAGATTGGCTCTTTGGAGTGTGTTGTAGCAGAAGGAGCAGAGAGTGGTTACCTCGTGATTGCCCTGTTCCTTTACCCGAATGAGATTGCGCACCGGTGCCAGGTGATGGACTAAGTCATCATTCGCCAGAGAATAAGTGGCTCCACAGCAGTTCCAGCGCTCAATCTCCACCAGATTAATCCCAAGGACTTTCACACTGGCAACAGCGGGTTCTTCCAGATTTCTTGCCTTGGTCTTTAAGGTACATCCCGGGTAGTAACTTAAGTTCATTTCGTCCTCTAGGCGGTGTGCTTGCGAAAACCCCCCACTAGAGCTATTTGAGGGAGCTCTTTCAAGTCCCTGAGGGCAATTCTGGCTATTTTCAGATAGTCCTGGTTCTTCCTCAAAGTGAGAAGCCGTAAAGCTTCCATGATTCGGCTGAGGTCAACGCCACGGGGGCAGCGGACGGAACAGGTAAGGCAGACGGCGCAAATCCAGGCCGTTTTTGAACTAACCGCCTCCCCTTCTAGCCCCAACTGCACCAGTCTCATTATTTGGTTTGGTAAAAAATCCATGACGAAGGACATGGGACAGCCCGCGGAACACTTGCCACACTGGTTACAGGCAAGGAGGTCCTGTCCGCTGATTTCGGCGACCTTCTTCACAAAATCGTTTTGAAGTCTATCGCTGGATATTTCAACTCTCATTGGCGGGAATCCCAAGATTATTAATAATCTGAAGGGTGTCAAGCCAGTTGCTATGTCCTTTGTAAGCATTCAAAGCGACAAAAGTCTCCGTCCTCAAGATACCGGGGATGCCAGAGACGACATTTTCCATAAAGGAGGCAAATTCCCTGGCAGACTTGGCTACAACAATGGCGATGAACTCATACCTTCCGGCGACATTAGCTAGGTAGCAGACATTTGGCTCCCGGACTAACCGCTCAGCAACCGTTCGCAAGTCCGCTAATCGCGCCTGCATCCAGACAATACCCATAAAACCGTAACCGAGTTTATTCAGGTCCGGAACGGCGGTTACTTTGATAATTCCATGGTCAACCAGTTTCCTGTACCGATTCCGCACTGTCCCTTCTGCCACGCTTAGTTTCTTGGCTAGCTCCAGATAAGCGCACCTGCCGTTTTTTTGCAGTTCTAATATTAACTCTTGGTCCAGCTTATCTATTTTCATCGTCTTATTACTTGCGCCAATTTGAAATAATCAACAATAAAAATTGTTTACCGTAACATTTTTGACAGCATCACCCAAAATTTTCACAGAAGCATTAAGTTATTGACCAATTGATTGCGAAATGCGCAATTTTTTGACCCTGACAAAGTTGACGAGTTGCGACATTGGTATTAATATTAGTATACTATTGCGATAAAGTCAATTCTTTCCCGAGCTTTACAGAATGGAAGTATCTCAGGTTCAGAACAAAATTGCGGTATATCGGGGGTGGTGTAAGCAGTGCGGAATTTGTATTGCCTTTTGTCCTCATCAAGCTCTGGAAGCGGATGGAGATAGCTATCCCATACTAAAATACCCGGAAAAATGTAACCGTTGTGGATGGTGCGAAATGCGCTGTCCTGATTTTGCCATTGTGGTCTATGAA
>CAZCEF010000080.1:0-6064 GCA_964497695.1 uncultured Dehalococcoidaceae bacterium
CGGCAAGGGAAGCCGGCATCAGCGAGTTTGTCTTTGTGGTTGGCTACCGCGATGAACAGGTGCGTGACTATTTCGGTGCTGGGGAGAGGTGGGGGGTAAAAATAGAATACTGCAATCAGAAGAAGCAACTGGGCACCGCGGATGCCCTGCGAATGGTGGAGGGAAGGGTGGATGGCAGCTTCCTGATGATGAATGGTGATATAATCGTCAATACGGCTGACATCAAAAAGGTAATTGATAAAGGTGGCAGTGCTCTGGGCATGATTGAGGTTAAGGATGCCGCCGGTCTTGGGGTGATTGAAGCTAGCCGTGGCAAAGTCGTCCGAATTTATGAGAAAGCCGAAAAACCGTCATCAAACTTGGCTAATGCTGGGCTTTATTTACTCACTCCAGAAATATTTGACGCCATCACTCAGACACCTAAATCGCCTCGTGGTGAGTATGAGATAACTGATTCCCTGCAACTGATAATAGACCGGGGGCATAAGGTGTCTTGTCAGGGAATCGGGTACTGGCTACCCCTTAGCTACCCCTGGGACTTACTTTGGGCGAATGAGGCGCTTCTGGCTGGAATTCAACCGCACAATGATGGTAAATTGGAGGAAAATGTAGTATTGAGGGGAGTGGTTGCCATTGGTAGGGGCACGGTGGTAAAATCAGGCACCTATATCGTGGGTCCGGTGATAATCGGGCAGGACTGCAACATTGGTCCCAACTGCCTGATACGCCCTCATACATCAATTGGAGATGGGTGTCATATTGGTAATGCGGTAGAAGTCAAGAATTCCATTATTATGAAGAGCACTGATATCCCCCATCACAATTATATCGGCGACAGCGTCATTGGTGAGGAGTGCAACTTTGGCGCTGGCACCAAGATTGCCAACCTCCGGCTGGACGAGGCAGAAATCTGGGTGGGCAGTATCAATACCGGCAGGCGCAAGCTGGGGGCAATTATCGGGGATGGGGTGAAAACTGGGATTAATACCAGCATCAACGTCGGCACGATGATTGGCAATAATACTCATATCGGACCGGGGGCAGTGGTCACCGGGATTATTTCCCCAGATTCAAGGATATATTGAGCATGAAGCAAGCTATAATTTTAGCTGCGGGTGAAGGACAAAGACTCAGACCCTTCACGGTGAACCGACCAAAGGTGATGCTCTCCATTGCCGGTAAGCCGATACTGAGGTATGTCGTTGAAGCGCTGGCGAAAAACGGTATCCGCAATATTGTGCTGGTGGTTGGCTACCGGAAAGACCAGATATTTGATTACCTCGGCTCGGGGGAGCAAATCGGGGTGGCGATTACCTACATCACTCAGGAAAAACAGCTGGGCACGGCTCATGCTCTGGCGCAAGCTGAAGAGGTAATCGGGAATAAGTTCCTTGTTCTGCCCGGTGACAATCTCATTGAGGCGGAGACTATCGCCCAGTTCATCAGTATTCTACCAGAGGCAGTGCTCGTCAAGAAAGTGGATAACCCGGCAAGGTATGGGGTGGTAACCGTTGCGGCGGGTCAGGTAGAAGGCATTGTTGAGAAGCCAGCGGAGGCGGGAAGCAATTTAATCAGTACTGGGATTTACGCCTTCACCAAAGAGTTTTTTGACTTTATTGAACCCGAGTTGGATATTCCTGATGTAGTCAATAAAATGATAACTCAGGGCTATACCATCCGGGCGATGGAGACGGACGGCACTTGGCTGGACGTGGTTTACCCCTGGGACATTCTAAGCTTGAACGACGCTGTTTTGCGGCGAATTCAACTCGGTTTGGGGGGAACTATTGAAACCAACGTCGCTGTGAAGGGGCGGGTGGTGGTGGGGAAGGATACGGTGGTCAGGTCTAACTCATACCTCTCAGGTCCAGCGGTTATCGGGGATAACTGCGAAATTGGACCCAATGTCTGTATCCTGCCATCAACCAGCATCGGTAACAACGTGGTCATTTGCCCGTTCACTGTTATCAGGAATAGCGTTGTCGGCGACGATGTTAATATCGGACCAGGCTCCATCATCTACAATTCGGTAATAGATAAAGGTTGTGTTATCAAAGGGCTGTTCACCGCTTGCAGTAGCCTGACTGAGGTCAAGATTAACGGGGAGTACCACACCATAGATATGGGGGCGATGCTTGGGGAGGGCTGCCAGCTGGGGAATAATGTTGTGGCTCAGCCGGGAACAATCGTCGGCAACTATACTCAGGTTCAAGCGTTAAAGACAATCAGCGGGCGCCTGCCGGACCGCAGTCTGGTGTATTAGGTTGTAGTCTTGAATGTGTGGCATAGTTGGCTATATTGGTGACAAACAAGCCCAGCCGATTTTAATTAATTGTCTGACTCGGCTGGAATACCGGGGTTATGATTCCTGTGGTATTGCTGTCTCCAGCAACGAGATTAGGGTCTTTAAGGATGCGGTAAGGGTAAAAGTACTGGAAAAGGCAATGCCCAGGCTGAGCGGGACTTTAGGCATCGGTCATACGCGCTGGGCGACCCACGGCGAACCATCGCAGGTAAATGCTCACCCCCACTGCGATTGCCCTGGTAGAATTGCCGTGGTGCATAACGGAGTCATTAATAATTTCCAGACATTGAGGCAGAAACTCACCAAGAAAGGGCATCGTTTTGTATCAGGAACTGATACTGAGGTACTGCCCCACCTTATTGAAGAGTATTATGACGGCAATTTAGAAGCGTCGGTAGCCAGAGCTTTGAAGGAAGTTGAGGGCTCTTACGCCATTCTGGTTCTAGCGGTCGGGGAACCGAAGCTGGTCATTGCCCGCCGGGATAGCCCGATAGTCGTCGGTTTGGGCGATCGCGAGAATTATATCGCCTCAGATGTGCCGGCAATCTTGGATTACACTAGCCGTGTCCTTTATCTGGAAGATGATGACATCGGGGTGGTTACTGCAAGTGGCGTCAGAGTAAAAAACAACAGTTCCGAGGTACGCCGGAAAGAACACAAGATTTCCTGGACAGTAGAAGACGCTCAGAAAGGCGGCTACGAACATTTCATGCTTAAGGAAATTCATGAGCAACCCAAGGTGATACGGGACACCATTGGTGGTTATGCGGCGGAAGGCGAGCCGGTGGTTGAATTAGCCGCTGCTGGGGAATACGAACTGGGCGATGTGCTCATTTTAGCCTGCGGTACCTCTTATCACGCGGCATTGATTGGCAAATACCTGATTGAAGAGCTCACCAGAACGCCGGTAAGAACGGAGCTGGCTTCGGAGTTCAACTACTGCGGTCGCACGTCGGCGGAAAATGTATCCATTGTCATTACGCAATCGGGAGAGACGGCAGACGCTTTGAAAGCGATAAAGAGGCTGAGGGGGGAGGGGTGCCGGGTGATTGTCATCACCAATGTGGTCGGTAGTACGGCGAGTAGAATTGCCGACCGTGTTATTTACACCCGTGCTGGTCCTGAGATAAGTGTGGCGGCGACCAAAAGCTTTATTGCCCAGCTCATGGCGCTCTACTGGCTCACTTTGCCTTACTCCAAGATTGACACCCGGAGACTGGACAACCTGATTACGGAGCTGAGGCAGCTCCCGGGTAAAGTTCAGCAGGTGCTGGACCAGGAGAGTGTCATTGCCGATTGCGCGCGACAACTGGCGAAGTTTGATGATGTCTTCTTTATCGGCAGGGGAATAAACTGTCCAGTGGCGCTAGAGGGAGCCCTGAAGCTGAAGGAAGTTTCCTACATTCACGCTGAAGGGTATGCCGCTGGCGAATTAAAACACGGTCCCTTTGCTCTGCTGGGTAAGGACGCACCCGTGGTGGCAGTCGTCGCGCGAGACCATACCTATGAGGCGATGCTCACCAATATCAAGGAGGTCAAGGCAAGGCACTCTCCGGTTACCGCTATTATCGGGGAGGGTGATGGTGAGGTGGAAGAACTGGTTGATACTATCGTTACTGTGCCGCGAGTTGAGCCAATATTTTCCCCGGTGGTAAACGCGGTTGCCATACAGTTGCTAGCATACTATGCCGCACGGGAAAGAGGCTGTCCGATTGATTTTCCGCGTAACCTGGCGAAGAGTGTAACTGTAGAGTAAGCTATTTAGTCCCTTCCAGTGATATCGTCACAAACTCCTGCCGGGCTAATTTCCTCCTCATCACTGCCAGGGCTTCAGCGTCATGATTCAGCTGGGATATTAAGATTATGGTTGCTGGGGCGGGAGCATGTTCGGTAACTGAGGTGAGAGCAAGGGTAGCCGGATGGCTCTTCGCCGAGTTCTTAATTGCCTGGTATTCAAAGTTGAGCATGTTGAGCAAGCGCTTTGCCGGTTCTGATGAAGCCTGCCTCAGTTGATGGATGTCCCGCTCCAGCTTAGCTAGGTCAGGTAGTTGCAGTACCCGTGGTGTGAGTTCCACAATAGTTATGTCTTTAATCAAGGAAAGGGTTCGCTTGAGTATTTCCTTGGGGTTGAGGACAGGAGTCATCAGAACAACCTGTTGGTGGTTATAGACAGACAGGGCGGTGGGAATAGCTTCTTGTGCCAGGGTCAGTGCCGTGCTGATAAGATTAAAAGCCAACGTATCTGCTTCGGTGGCATCACTCACTGAGAGGTTGACGCCAACTATGGCAACCCGTTCACTGGCTTCAAAGTACTGCTTGATTATCAGGCGGTTCAATTTCAGCGTATGCTTCCAATCAATATCTTTGAGGGGGTCGCCGGGCTGGTAGTAGCGACTATCATAATACTCAATGCCTCTTTTCAGTATGCGCACCTCCGGCATCAGCGCCAGGGCTGTCGTTACCGCGGCGCCCACCTGCTCCAGGTATTTCTTTGCTAGCCATTCGGCGTATTTTGCCCGGGGAATTACGTGTAGCTCAATCGGTTGAAGAACCCGGTTCACCTGAAGAAAACCCCGTGGGTCAATAGCAGAGAATTGAAGCTGGGGGCGTGCTGGTCCGGCAAGGGGCGGGGTGGCGTAAAGATTTAACTCGGCTCTGGTTTTGTTTAAGGTAAGTCTGTGAGGAGTCACTTTGACCCAAGGGTCAACGGCATTGATTGAGCTATGAAGTTTTACTGATGCCTGATTATCAATGAATAACGGGATACTGGCACTAGTGCCGGCAATAGTCCTGCGCCATATTGAGGGAACGTAAACTGGCTGCCTCGGGATAGCCAGAAACGCCCGTGTAAGGACGGCGAGCAAATAGAGAATAAACAGGCAATCGGTAAAGAGCAAGGTCATATCGCCAAGTATCAGAGAGACTACCAATATCAGCAGTGACGAAGCGCCAAGCACTTTGGAAATACCGGTCAGGTGTTTGCCAATGGTTTTGCCTTTGATTAAGGTAGTCAGGCTTTGAGCGTTGTGCTGTAAGTCGCGGTCAAGGAGGTATAAAAGGGGCAGGATAGATATTGCTGACAGCGTTTGCCTTATCGGTGGTAGTGTTAGGTACTCAAGAATTGGCTCCACCAAAATTGGAGTAAGAAATACTGTTCCGGTAAGAATAGCTAAATTCACTTTCAGTGCTAGGGGGCGCCGAATAGAAAACAGCATAATCAGGAGCAGAGCCATCGCCACCACAGAATAGGGGAGGGGCGAAAGAGTAATGACGGCCAGTAAGAGTGCCAGCGCATATCCCTGACAGATGAGTTTGGGTGACAATTGGCTCATAGTTTCATTTTTGGCACGGGTACTTCAGTAGCTATTTTATTAATGATAGTCTCAGGTGTAACATTTTCCATTTCGGCTTCGGCGCTGACGCGGATGCGGTGAGAAAAAGCTGGCACAAGCAGATGCTTAACATCGTCGGGGGTAGCAAAGTCTCTTCCTTGAACAAAAGCACGGGCTCTGGCGCCACGGAAGAGAGCAATGCCACCCCTGGGGCTGGGCCCGCGGGCAACATCCGGGTTGTAGCGCAAACCTTCAAGAATATCAAGGATGTAATGGCGAATGCTATCAGCGACGTAGATTTTCTTGACATCGTGCTGAAGCTGGACAATGTCAGTGGTGGTGGTAACGGCAGCGATGTTTGGCTCAGAAATTTCGTCAATATTGCGCAGAATCAGGTCTTCCTCTTCACGGTTCGGGAAGTCGCTCC
>CAZCEF010000081.1:0-4613 GCA_964497695.1 uncultured Dehalococcoidaceae bacterium
GAAATCTCTTCCGTACAGTCCCGCCATCAATTGGCTCAGCACCAGCGACAGGTAGCCCACCGTGGAAATGGTGTGAGCATAAGGCATACGAGTCGGACCAACTACCCCCACTGTGCCCACTGCTTCTTCCGGAATGCCGTAGCGGCTGATGACAATGCTGTAATTATGGAAAGCCTTGTCTTTATTCTCTTTACCGATGATGACCTGAACTCTCTTGCCCTCCAGCCTCTCTGGAACAATATTCTTTAACAGGCTTCTCTGCTCGGCGAGCTCCATCAGGCTGAGAATGTGGCGCCCCTGAACAAATTCTGGCTGACTCAGCATAAAGTGCCAGCCATCAAGGTAGGGCTCCTCGTACTCCTCCTCATCTTCTGATTGCATCATTTCTCGCAGGTAGTGCGTAACCTCCTGTTCTGCCGGAGTCAGGACAAGCTCTCTGGCAGTAATCTGCTGGCTGGTCAAATCGGCATACTCACCATTTAGTCGGTTAGCGATTCTGGTCAGCTCATTCTGAGGAACGATGCGGTCAAAGTTAATCAGCCTCTGCTTCAGCTTGGCGCCGTGCAGGACAAGGACAATCAGAGTAAGCGAATCCTGTAAGGCGACCAGTTCCAGATGCTTGAACTTGCTGGCGGCTGGCTTGGGGACGGTGACAATCGCCACATTCTGTACCATCTGCGCCAAAAGTGTCGCCGCCAGACTGAGCCACTCCGCCACCTCGCTCTCTACCTGGTGGAAGAGATGACTTATCATACGCTGTTCAGCAGGGGGGAGGGGTAAGTCCTCCAGCGATTCCACATAGTAGCGGTAGCCCTTGTCCGAAGGGATACTCCCCGCCGAGGTGTGGGGTCGGATGATGTACCCTTCCTGTTCCAGGTGTGCCATCTCATTGCGGACAGTCGCCGAACTTACTCCGATACTGGACACACGGGCAATAGTCTGGGACGGCACTGGCACTGCCCTGACAATATATTGGTTGACGATGGAATTAAGTATCTGTCCCGTTCTTTCTGATAGCATTTCTACCTCGGTTAGCAGTCGGAGGCGCCGACTGCTAAAACTTACTTTAACACCTTTCGCAGTTGTTGTCAAGAGTAACCGTACTTTCCTTGACCCTTAAGTTGAAGCTGTGTTATATTTGGACTGAATGGAAATTAGCTGGCTGGGTCACTCCTGCTTCCGGATTAGAGGAAGCCAGGGTATTATCCTAACTGACCCTTATCCCCCCGATTTAGGTTACTCATTAGGCAAGCCGACGGCTCGTATTGTCACGGTCAGTCACGCCCACCCATCCCATTCCTACACTCAGGGCGTTGGTGGCGACCCCAAAATTGTGGCTGGCGCTGGCGAATACGAGATTGGTGGGGTCTTTATTATCGGAGTAGCTACCTTTCACGATAATGACGACGGAAAAAAAAGAGGTAAGAACACCGCTTACGTGATGGAGGTGGATGGGGTAAACATCTGTCATCTCGGTGACCTGGGGCATGTCCTGAGTGCCGATAAAGTGGCGCAGATGGATAAGGTAGACGTTTTGCTGATTCCGATAGGTGGGGTATCCACGATAAACGCCACGATGGCGGCGGAGGTGGTGCGTCAGCTTGAAGTAAAGCTGGTCATTCCCATGCACTACAAGACCCCGGCGATAAAACGGGAACCGGACCCGGTAGAGAAGTTCCTTAAGGAGATGGGCGCCGTCCAAGCCAAGTCCCAACCCAAAATAGCGGTGAGCGCTAATAGCCTGCCTCCGGTGACGCAGGTGGTTTTACTGGACTACCGGGAGACATCAGCTCAAACCCGCAAAGAGTAATTTAGCCTTTAATCTCGTCCACTATCTCGGTGAGCTTTTTCAGCGCTTCCTTAGTATCTACTTTACCGGCTTTTAGCTCTTCGCAGATATTTTCTATCTGTTTCAGTCTTACTCCGATTTCGCTCTCTATTCTCTGAGCTCTCTCGGCTTCCTCAGCTTCTCGTCTAGCTTTTGCCTCTTTGGCTTCCTCGGCAGGCCGTTTCACTTCTACCCGAACTCCCGGGGTTTTTTTTGGTTCCTCGGTTTCTCGTTTGGCTTCTTCCGCCAGTTTCCTCAGTTCCTCGGTTTCTCGTTTGGCTTCTTCCGCCAGTTTCCTCGCTTCCTCAGCCTTCTGCCTGGCAAGCTCCTCGGCTTGTCTGGCGAGCCTATCTTCTTCAATTTCTTTCTTAGCTTTTTCCTCTGCCGCTAACTCTGCCTGCTTTTTTGCCTCTTCCTCAACGAGCTTCTGGGCTATCTTCTTCCCCGCTTCATGCGCTTTTTTAGCTTCCTCAGCCAGTCTTTTTGCTTTCTCCTTAGCCTCCAATTCGGCACGCTTGTGCGCTTCTTCGGCTTGTTTTTCGGCTAACTTTTTCGCCTCCCGAGCCTTCTTGGCGACATCAGCTTCTTGCCTGGCTCTTTCTCTGGCTTCAAGCTCAGCCTTCCTCTTGGCTTCCTCTTTCTGTTTCTTGGCTGATTCTTCGGCTTCTCTTTTTGCCCTCTCCTCAGCTTCAAGCCGAGCCTGTCTTTCCGCCTCTTTGGCTTGCCTCCGCGCTTCCTCTTCTTGTTTTCTGGCAAGCTTTGCCGCTTCTTCAACCTGTTTTTTAGCCAGCCGCTCTGCCTCTTGAACTTTCTTGACTTCTTCCGCCTCCCGCCTTGCCTTTTCTCTGGCTTCCCGCTCGGCTCTCTTCCGGGCTTCTTCGGCAAGCTTACGGGCTAACTTTTCCGCTTCACGGGCTTTGCGTGCCTCTTCCGCTTCTTGCTTTGTCCTCTCCTTAGCTTCCAATTGCGCCTGCTTTTCGGCTTGTTTTCTCACTTCTTCGGCTTGGCGGGCTTCTTCCGCCTCTCTTTTTGCCCTTTCCTCAGCTTCAAGTCGAGCCAGTCTCTCCGTTTCTTTCCTGGCTTGTCTTTCGGCTTCCTGAGCTTTTCTCGCCTCCTCAGCTTCTTGTCTTGCTCTTGCCTGAACTTCTAATTTCGCCTGTTTCCAGGCGAGTGTTTCAGCCTCCTCAGCTTCCTTTTTTGCCCTTTCCCCGACTTCAACTTCAGCCTTCCTTCTTACCTCTTCCGCTGGCTGTCTGGCGAGTCTTTGCGCCTCTTGGGAGGCTTTTCTAGCTTCTTCGGCTTCTCTTCTGGCTCTTTCCTCGGCTTCAAATTCTTCCTGTTTCTTCCTCTCCGCTTCCTGCTTCTTAGCCAACGCCCACGCCTCTTTGGCTTTTAGTTCTTCCTCGGCTTGTTTTCTGGCTCTTTCTTTAGCCTCAAATGCCAACTGCTTCTGAAGTATCTTGCGGGCTTCTTTCGCCTGCTTCTGGGTGAGCTTCTGCGCCTCTTGGGAGGCTTTTCGGGCTGTCTCAGCTTCCTGCTTGGCGCTTTCTCTGGCGAGTCGCTCTGCTTCCTTCTTAGCCAATATCTGGGCGTGGCGGATGGCGTGAGTTCTCCGGAGTATCGGGTAGTTGCAATACTCGCAGTATTCACCTCTTGTTTTTTGCCCGCAATTAGGACACGTCGGCATTGGGTACCTCTAGTTTTTAGTTAATATATTATAATCACGTATTCAAATGAAAAGCTACAGTCTTCTTATAGTGATAACCAGTACCAGGATGGTAATGACCAGAAGCAGATTAGTCAGGAGCAAAGCAGCGATGAGATAGACGACCCACTCAGGTGTCTCCGGCGCTGAGGCTGATGGTGCTGGGGGTGGTGGGGGCAGGGGAGCGGTCGCCGGCGGCATTACTAGCAATGTTTGTGGTGATGGCACCGGCGCAATTACCGATGGTGCTGAGGAGGGCGGCGGTGGTGGCGGCTGTGATTCTGTGGTGAAAGCACTGGCGGCACTCCAGTCGCTGGTGGTACCGGCACCGATGGCTCTCACTTTCCAGTAGTAGGTGGTATTATAGTTCAGGTTGACATTACATTGCCAGGCGGTACTGGGCAGGGCGAAATTGCCGACCTTGGCAATTGAGGGATTAGCAAATTGGTTGTCGCTGGCGACCAGTAACTCGTAAGCCTGAGCGCCAGCGATGGAACTCCACTGAAAGACCGGTTTGATTGCTACGCCTTTCGCTCCCGGTTCTGGGCTTTCCAGCTTGAGAGAGACGGCATCTGTGGTCAGGCTGGTAGCGAACGACCACTTTTCCGACCAGGGACTTAAGGCTGGCTCAGTTACCCTGACTCGCCAATAGTAGGTGGTCGCCGGGTCCAGACCGGGCAATCGCACCGAAGTGGCTTTTGTCGTGCCCTCAAATCCGCTGGGCACAGTAGAGAAATCAGTATCATAATCCAGTTGCCACTTGTAGGTGGTGGCGCCAGGCAAAGATTCCCAGTCAAGGCTCACGTTGGTAATTGTGTTGTTAACCAGCGTACTAGTAATAGTAGCCTTATCTATCGGCGCGACTAGGGACACTGGCGAAGTCAGACTATCAGTGAAGGTCAACAATTTGGCGCTGGCATTATCACTCGCCCAGAGCTGGTGGTCATTTTCCCAAAGGCCGAATAGAGTCGCACTGGGACTGAGCCCCCTAGTTACCGTCTCAAAGGTCGGGCCCAGCGAATAGGTGGGGTCAAGACAGCGTTCCATCCCGCCGTTTGCCTGCGAGTTCGTGGCATATAG
>CAZCEF010000081.1:4713-6056 GCA_964497695.1 uncultured Dehalococcoidaceae bacterium
TCTCTTGATATATAGACCCAGCCGCCAGTATTGCCGACGAGAACGGTCTTGTCTTGCCCATAGTCGGGCGAGAGGACTATTGAATTCAGCGATTGGCTGCCAACAATAGTCCCTTTGGCATAGAAGAAGCCGCTATTGGTCGTCTGGTAGACCCGCCCATTGGTGCCGTCAAAACTGCCGATGAACAAGGTGTTATCATCAACTATCGCCCAGGCGTTGACGGCGAAAGAGGCACCAGTGTCGGGGTCAGCTGTCGGTCGGCGAGTAAAGCTCTGCCCGTTGTCGGTTGACTTCCAAATCGCTGGGCTACCGCTGGCACTCCCCGCCAGAAAAATGACCGGGCGATTTTTGTCATATTGGGGCGGCAGTTTGACCAGGTCCAAGCTGTCCACGTTGGGCAAAGAACCAGAGAAAATCCTTTCCCAGGCGCCGAGCAAACCCCGCCACAGACTGTGCTCACTGCCGAAGGTCAGCAGAAATAAGGTGTTGTCCCGGGCAAAGTCTGGAGAGGGGGCAAGGTCAATAATGCTGCTGATGCTGGTATCAATCAAGCCAACCTGATTCCAGATTGTGCCACTATTAAGAGTCACCGAAAAGGCGCTATCACTACCGCTGGTGGCGGCAAAAGCTCTGCCGCTGGTAGCAAAGTCCGCTGCCAGAACTAGGCAGGTCTTTCCACCGCCGGTGGGTTCTTTACGGCTTTTCGTCCACGTTTCACCACTATCGTCGCTGAAGTAGACCTGGGCAGACGAGGCGGCACCAGCCATCAGTTTAGCTGCTGCCGAATCGCCGGAGACTGCCAGCCCGGTAACATCAACATTGCTCAGACCGTAGCCCGCCCCAATATTCAGGTCGGTGGCAACCGAACTCGCCGGTACGGCGGCAACTGCAATTTGGTATACGTCGCCATTCCCCGTGCCGGTGTCAATTGCGATGAACAGGAGCGAGTCGGCAGCAGTGGCATCATAGTCACCGGGGAAGGCAATCGCCGCCGAGTTAGCCACGATGACCGGGGTTGGCGCTCCGGAGTTATCCCTATCCAGCCGGGCACTGCCGATAGTGGCGCCCCACCCTGCCCCTCCCACCTTACTCATAACAAAGGTGTCTGCCTCATCGGTAACCGCGGCAACGAGCTGGCGGTCGGCAAGGTAGTTTGGCGAGAAAGCCAGGGCATAGACATCGTAACCGGCCAGCCCGGTGTTTACCCAGCTGGGGATAACTGGCGTTTCGTCAAGCGTGTAGACCCCACCAAACTGGGCATTGTCCTTATCCCTGGTGGCGACGTCAATGATGTAGTTGTTCAGTCGCGTGATTGCGATGGCAGTGATTTCAATGTTGTTACT
>CAZCEF010000082.1:0-1255 GCA_964497695.1 uncultured Dehalococcoidaceae bacterium
AGATACCAGAGGCGTATCAGCGGACCTTTCATTGACCGCGTTGATATTTTCATTGAGGTGCCCCACATTGACTATGAGAAGCTGGCAGATGATAGACTGGGCGAACCTTCTGCCAAAGTCCAGAACCGGGTTACCGCCGCCCGCGAACGGCAATTGAAGCGCTTTGCTGGCACCAGGCTCACCTGCAATGCCGAAATGACGCCAACCGAAGTCAGGGAATTCTGTCAGGTGGAGGAGGCTGGGCAGAGCCTGCTTAAGGCGGCGATGAAGCAGATGTACCTTTCGGCGCGAGCTTTTCACCGCATCCTGAAACTGGCACGTACCATTGCCGACCTGGAAAATGGCGATATCATCAAAGCGCACCACATTGCCGAAGCCATCCAGTACCGCCCGAGAAGGATGGAAGCTTGACCCAAGCGGATGAGTGGCATAGACTATTAATATCAGGGGTACCGAGAATGAAGTTTAACTACTTTATAACTACTGTTCTGGTGATATTATCCACCCTGACTTTTGTTGGCTGTCAGGACTTTGGGCAGTTCCCACCACCAACTCTAACTCCCCAGCCCAAAACCGGGCAAATCATTTCGCCGACCACTGTCACCTCAGAAGATAGGGCGATTCTTGCAGTCTATGAACACCTGCTCACCCTGGCGCAAAGCTCAGAGGCTAAAGTATACCTTGTTGAATTCTATACTATCAGTGATAACTGGAGCGCTGAGCAGGAGCTTTTCAAAGACGGCACCAGCCTGTGGTATGTTAAAGTGGATATGACCGGTGTGAAGGACTGGAAAGGAAAGCCCCACTGGCAGGAGGCAGGCTGGTTTGTCTATCCTGACGGCAAGGTAATACCGGCTAACCGACTCAAAGCTAACGCGTTAATGATTGAGGCTGACCTGCAGAGGCTCAGTCCCCCACCTAAAGCTTAGGAAGCACCTAACCCGGTGCCTGGAGCCAGAGAGCCAGTCCCACCGCAAACAGGACAATCCCAACCGCAATGGCTATCCAGCCCCCTGTCCTCAGGGCAGCAGGCTGTGGACGTCGTGGCGAATGCTCCAGAAACTCCCTGGTGTCCCCAGGGCGCTCTGCCAGAGTATTATAGTATCTTTTCTCCTCTACCCGTCCCCAAATAACGCTGCCTATCCCGAGAAGCATGAAAAGTGCCCCCACACCCATCAGCATCAAAAAGTCCCGCAATTGCATTTCCCACCGCCCTCCCTAAAGGAGTTTCTGGTGGTAAATATAGGCTATTTTA
>CAZCEF010000082.1:1355-4206 GCA_964497695.1 uncultured Dehalococcoidaceae bacterium
TTAATCTTATTGGCGCCGATTTCCTTGAGGATTACAGTAAACTCGGTCTTTTCCTCAGCCGGAGCCGCTGCGGCCGCCGGTGCCCCTGTCGCTACTGGTGCGGCCGCGACCATCGGCGCGGCGGAAACACCAAATTCACTCTGTAGTGCTTTGACCAGCTCCGCCAGTTCCAGGACGGTCATACCTTTGATGGCGGCGATAATTTCGTCTTTTTTCCCTTTTACCTCTTCTGCCATTTTACTTTGCCTCCAATTGTTTTATTCTCGCCTGTAACATACCTACGAGACCGCTCATAGGCGATGAAAGATAACCAACTAAAGCCGCAATTGGCGCCTGTATTCCCGCCACAATGTGGGCGATTAAAACCTCTTTAGAGGGCAATGTTGCCAGAGCCTCAACATCGGTGGGGCGGAGGACTCTCTGCCCGAGAAAGCCACCTTTAATACTGAGTGTCGTCTTGCCGCTGCGAGCCAGGTCAAATAAAATCCTGGCAGGCTCAGTGGCTTCACCCGCGCCAAAGGCAATCGCCAGTGGACCTTCAAAAAGCCCACTCAGCTCCTTCTTGCCTGCTTTCTCGGCGGCGATGCGTGCCAGGGTGTTCTTCACCACCTGAAAATGAAAGCCTGATTTCTTCATTGTCCGGCGCAGGTCAGTCAGCTCCGCCACCCTCATACCGCGGTAATCGGCGAAAATACCAACGCCGGACTTAGCAAAAAGCTGCTTCAAATTATCTATTATATGCGCCTTTTTTTTGGTAGGCATCTGTGTCACCTCCCGGGCAACAAAAAATCCCCGTGCCAGTACACGAGGATACAAAAAGAAAAGCCCATTTTCTCCTCGGTAGGCACTGATTAAGCCTCACGGCACCTACTGTCTCAGGATACTGTTATTTTACCCTATTTCTTCAAAAATTTAAAGTGCTAGGCGGAAGTCAGCTCTAAAGTCGTCTTCAGGTCTAACTTGATGCCAGGTCCCATGGTCGTGGTTAGATAGGCGCTTTTCACGAACTGTCCCTTTGCCCCGGCTGGTTTCGCCTTGTTTATTGCTTCAATGACTGCCGTCAGGTTGTCCAGTAGCATTTTGCTATCAAAGCTGATTTTGCCAATGACAAGATGGATGACTGCCGTCTTGTCCAGTTTGAATTCCACGCGCCCCTTGCGGACGTCAGTGATAACACGGGGTAGGTCATCAGCCGGGACGACGGTGCCAGACTTGGGGTTGGGCATGAGACCTTTGCGACCCAAAATTTTCCCCAAGCGACCGACTTTGCCCATCATGTCCGGAGTGGCAATGGTGGTATCAAACTCCAGCCACCCCTCTTCAATCTTTTTAATTACCTCGTCGCCACCCACGGTATCTGCCCCAGCCTGCTCGGCGATTTTCGCTGCTTCACCCTGGGCAAAGACCAGGACTCTTATTCTCTTGCCCAGCCCGTGCGGGAGCAGTGCCACTCCCCGCACCTGCTGGTCGGAGGCACGCGGGTCAACCCCCATACGCAGATGAAGCTCCACCGACTCGTCAAACTTGGCGAAGGCGGCTTTCTTGGCGAGTTCAATCGCCTCTTCCGGAGGATAGGCTTTTTCGCTATCAATCAGTTTAGCGGCGGCCAGATATTTCTTACCGTGTTTTACTACCATTGCCTCTCCTAATTAACTTCGCGTATTTAGTCTTCCACCTGAACGCCCATACTCCGCGCCGAGCCGACAATTATTTTCTCCGCGGCTTCAAGGGAATTGGCGCTCAGGTCCTTCATCTTAATTTTAGCAATCTCGCGTACTTTTTCCCGGGTCAGCTTGCCAACCACCTCGTGACTGGTGCTACCACTGCCTTTCTCAATATTCAAGGCTTTCTTAATTAAATCGGTGACCGGTGGCGTCTTGGTCACAAAGGTAAAGGACCTGTCCTCATAAACGGTTATCTCAACTGGAATAATTGAGCCTGCCTGTGCCTTGGTCCGCTCGTTATAGTCCTTGCAGAAAGCCATTATATTAATGCCGTGCTGACCAAGCGCCGGCCCGACGGGCGGAGCCGGGGTTGCCTGCCCTGCCGGAATTTGCAGTCGGATAATAGTCTTAACTTTCTTCGCCATTTTCTCTCCTTAAAGCTTCTCCACCTGGAGGAAGTCCAGCTCTACCGGGGTCTCCTGCCCGAATAGGGAGAGCAGAACTTTCACCTTGCCCTTTTCGGTATTGATGTCATCTACGACCCCAACAAAATCAATGAAAGGACCATCGGTGACCCGGACACTTTCTCCCCGGCGAAAGCCGACACGCACTTTGGGTGCCTCTGCCAGCATTTGCTTCAAAATTTTATCCACTTCCTCCTTTTGGAGGGGTGTTGGTTTACCGCCACTCCCGACAAACCCGGTGACTCCCGGAGTATTGCGCACCACGCTCCAGCTACGGTCGCTCATCTTCATTTGAACCAGGACATAGCCTGGCAATATCTTCTTGGTTATTGTCCGCCTCTGCCCGCCTCTGACTTCAATCTCATCCTCGGTGGGTATGACCACCTGGAGGATTTCATGCGCCGAGTCCAGGGACTTGACGCGCTGTTCCAGGTTCTTCTTAACTCGTTCTTCGTAGCCAGAGTAGGTATGGATTACAAACCAGTGAGTTCCGTTTTCTGCCACAAATACCTCACTTACTTGACTGCGCATTATGGGAATAAAATCGGAAAATCATAGGACTTACTGAGGCTGGATTTTACCTGCCCAGGAAAATGTTCTCAACGAGACCGGTAAAACCAAAGTCAATCACTCCGAGCAAAAACCCGGCGGCGACTGAAATCAGGATTACCAGGATTGATAAATAAACGACCTCCCGTCTGGAGAGCCAAACAACCTTTTTTA
>CAZCEF010000082.1:4306-5897 GCA_964497695.1 uncultured Dehalococcoidaceae bacterium
ACCAGGATTGATAAATAAACGACCTCCCGTCTGGAGAGCCAAACAACCTTTTTTAACTCGGCGATGGTCTCACCAATAAACCTGAACCTTGAACCGATGCGCTTGGTAGTTTCAGCAGTCACCTAATTCCAGCGCCCCCGTTATTTGACCTCACGGTGAAGTTTGTATGCGCGACAACGGGGGCAGTATTTCTTTAACTCTAGGCGTTGTGGGTCGTTCTTTTTATTTTTTGTGGTGGTGTAGGTCCTCTCCCGGCAATCAACGCAGGCGAGATAGATTATACCCCTAGCTTCCGATTTCTTAGCCATCTTTTACTCTAGAATCTTGCTGAAGCAGCCGGCGCCGACGGTCTTGCCTCCCTCACGGATGGCGAAGCGCAGACCCTTCTCCATAGCGACGGGGTAGATGAGCTTAATTTTCATCGTAATATTATCGCCGGGCATGACCATTTCCACACCTTCCGGTAGCTCAATGGAGCCGGTAACATCAGTAGTTCGGATGTAGAACTGCGGTTTGTAACCATTGAAGAAGGGGGTATGCCGACCGCCTTCCTCCTTACTCAGGACATAGACCTCAGCCTCGGCATAGGTATGTGGCTTGATGGTGCCAGGGGCAGCCAAGACCTGCCCACGCTCAACATCAGTGCGCTCAACGCCCCTGAGGAGACACCCCACCGCATCACCCGGCTCGGCATCATCCAGCGTCTTGTGGAACATTTCCAGGCTGGTGGCGACTACCTTGCGGATATCATGGTGCAGACCGACGATTTCAACCTCGTCGCCGCCTCTAATGGTGCCACGTTCCACCCTACCTGTGGCCACCGTACCGCGACCCTTAATACTGAAGACATCTTCAATCGGCATCAGGAAGGGCTGGTCTTTGGGTCTGACCGGAGTGGGAATATAACTATCAATGGCATCAATCACTTTCCAGACTGGACCACACCACTTACAATCCCTCTTGCCGCAGCCACATTCCAGAGCCTTTAAGGCGCTGACTCTAATCACCGGGACGTCTTTCCCGGGGAACTGATACTTATTGAGTAAGTCCCTCACCTCTACCTCCACCAGCTCCAGTAACTCCTCGTCCTCCATAGCATCTACCTTATTGAGGGCAACGACAATATAGGGGACCAACACCTGACGCGCTAGCAAAACGTGCTCTCTGGTCTGCGGCATCGGACCATCAGGGGCGCTCACTACCAGCACCGCACCATCCATCTGCGCGGCACCGGTAATCATGTTCTTGATGTAGTCGGCGTGACCGGGGCAATCCACGTGAGCGTAATGACGTTTCTCCGTCTCATACTCAATATGTGAGATGGCAATAGTTAAGCCTCGTGCCTTCTCTTCTGGTGCCGCATTAATCTCGTCAAAGGTGGTGAACTTGGTAGGACCCACCTTGGACAGCACCAGAGTCATCGCTGAGGTGAGCGTAGTCTTACCGTGAGCGACATGACCGATGGTGCCGACATTGACATGTGGTTTCGTCCGGACAAACTTCTGCTTTGCCATTTCAATCCTCCATTAATCAGAGCCCACAATCAGATTCGAACTGATGACCCCGCCCTTACCAAGGGCGTGCTCTACCT
>CAZCEF010000083.1:0-5751 GCA_964497695.1 uncultured Dehalococcoidaceae bacterium
ACCAGTTATCAAGCCAAGCTCTTTGCCTAGGAGAGAACTGATGTCAGAACTTCAAGACAAACTCAAGGACTTGCAGTCCAGAATCTCGGCGGCGCTGGTGCGTCTTTGACATCGCCGCTAAAGAGAAGGAAATTATTGACTTAGAACAGGAATCAGCCAAGCCGGACTTCTGGCTGGACCAGACCAAAGCACAGAACGTCATGCGCCAGTTGGCGGAAAAGAAAAGCGTGGTGCAGCGATGGCGCAACCTGGAGAAAAGAGTGTCTGACCTTACCGAGGTATTGACTCTGGCAGAAGAGGATGCCGCTCTCTTCAGTGAAATTGAAAGGGAATTGGCAAAACTATCCTCTCAGCTTGAGGCTCTCGAGTTCCAGATGGCGTTCAGTGGCGAGTTTGATAACCGGGATGCCATTTTAGCCATCCACGCCGGGGCAGGGGGAACAGAGTCACAGGACTGGGCAGCCATGTTAATGCGGATGTATTTGCGCTGGGCAGAACGCCGTAACTATAAAGCCGAGATACTTGATATTTCTCCCGGCGAGGAAGCGGGAATCAAGAGCGTGGTCATCGGGATTGGCGGCGATTATGCCTCGGGCTACTTGAAGTCTGAGCACGGTGTTCACCGGCTGGTGCGACTCTCTCCCTTTGATGCCGACCATGCCCGGCATACTTCTTTCGCCCTGGTAGAGGTCATGCCTGAAGCTGAGGGCGATATTGATGTTAAGATAGACCCGAGCGATTTGAAAATTGATGTCTACCGTTCCAGCGCGCCGGGGGGGCAGCATATGCAGAAGACGAGCAGTGCCGTCAGAATAACCCATATCCCGACGGGTATGGTGGTCACCTGCCAGACGGAGCGTTCTCAGCACCAGAACAAGGAAACGGCAATGAGGATACTGAAAGCCCGCCTTCTGGAAAGGGAACTGGAGAAACGGACTGAAGAGAGGGCTAAGCTCAAGGGGAAGCGAATTTCGGCGGGGTGGGGCAACCAGATTAGAAGTTATGTCCTCCATCCGTATAAAATGGTAAAAGACCACCGCACTGACTACCAGACCAGCAATCCCGAAGCGGCTCTGGAGGGGGAGCTGGATGATTTTATTACCGCTTATCTTAGGGCGGGCTTGGGGAGGGAACAATGGTAAAGAAATTTGGCTTATTGACTGTGGCTCTTTGCCTGTTCGTGGTTTTACTCAGCTCTGGTTTGGCACAAGCTCAAGGTGAACTCACGATACGCAGTAGTTCAGCGGAAGCTGACTTCCCGATGGGACTCAATTTCAGTATATCCGCACAGAGTAGCGTCAGTATCACTGATATCCGTCTCCACTACAAAGTTGACCGGATGAGCTATGCCGACGTCGTCAGTGAAGCATATCTTGAGTTTACCCCGGCGACGAAGGTGAGCGCCGAGTGGACCTGGGACATGCGTAAGACGGGGGGGCTACCGCCCGGCACCACGGTGGAATACTGGTGGGTTGTGAGGGATATGAAGGGAAGCCGGCTGGAAACTAAGCCGGTCAGAATTAGATTTGATGATACCCGCTATTCTTGGCGCAAACTGTCCGAAGGAAAAGTCGCTATACTCTGGTATCAAGGCGACGAAGCTTTCGCTCGGGAACTGATGAAGATAGCACAGACCGTGTTAGTCCAACTGTCTCAAGAGACGGGTGCCGCTTTAGAGAAGCCGGTTGAAATTTACATTTACGCCAGCAGTCGCGATTTGCAGGGAGCGATGATTTTCCCGCAGGAGTGGACGGGTGGGGTGACCTTTAACCGCCATGGCACTATATCCATCGGCATTGCGCCCAATCAATTGGGGTGGGGAAGTCGGGCAATGGCACACGAGCTCACTCATCTGGTAATTCACCAGGAGACCTTTAATCCTTATAATGACCTTCCGGTCTGGTTGAACGAGGGCTTGGCGATGTACTTTGAAGGGGATTTACAAACGCCCTTTGCTAACGCACTGGCACAGGCAATAGCGACAAACACTCTGCTCACTGTCCGCAGCCTCGCCAGCCCCTTCTCTGCCTTTGCCGATGAAGCGACCCTCGCTTATGCGGAAAGTCACAGCATAGTGGAACTTCTCATCACGAAATACGGGCAAAGTAAGATGCTGGACTTGCTCAATACTTTCCGGGCAGGCAGCGGCTATGATGCTGCGCTGACCAAGGTCTACGGCTTTGATATGGACGGACTGAACAGCCTGTGGCGACAGACAATCAAGGCGGCAAGTTGAAAGCAAAGAAAGACGAGCCAATAAAGAAGTCCTTTACCATTCATGATTTGCCTGTCCCTGAGCGACCCCGTGAGAGGTTGCAGCAGTTCGGGGTGGAAGCTCTATCGGCTCAAGAGATTCTGGCATTGATTATGGGGCGGGGGATTGCTGGGGAATCAGTGATGGTTACCGCGCAGAGACTGCTGAGCCAGTTTGGCAGTCTCAAGGGGATTGCGGGTGCCTCAGTGGAGGAACTGGCAAAAATAAAGGGAATCGGCGTGGCTAAAGCCTGCCAGATTAAAGCGGCATTTGAATTGACCAATCGCCTGGGTAGCTATACCGAAACGGGAGCAAATCCAACGATTAAGACCCCAGAAGATGTCGCCAGCCTGGTTCAAGGGAGGTTGAGTGACAAAAAGAAGGAATACTTCTTGGCGCTGTTATTAGACACGAGGAATCAACTTATCAGAGTGGGAGAGATTTCCATCGGCAGTCTGGACAGCAGTATTGTCCACCCCAGAGAGGTATTTAAGGAAGCCATCTCTGCCAGCGCTGCCTCAGTGATTTTTGTCCACAACCACCCCTCCGGCGACCCTCAGGCTTCAGAAGATGATGTCAAGCTGACCAAAAGACTCTTGGAAGCGGGCAGTATTATTGGGATAGAGGTACTGGACCATGTCATCATCGGCGACCGGAAATACCTGAGTCTGAAGCGGGAGGGTTTGTTCTAGGTTGCCTGCTTTGCCTTCAGCGCGACAATGATGTTATTGCCGTGCTCCACGACCTCTTTGACCGGTGTCATCTTTTTTAAAATCTGGAGCAAGGGTACTGGTTCGCTAACTTCAATCTCCGCCCAGCTCTTGCCAGCACTGGAGCCGCCCTTGCCCACAATCTTCAGTTGCGGTACCTGTAGCAGCAGCTTCTCCAGACTGGCAATCTGATTGAAGTCAATCGGTGGCACGATGTCTAATTCCAGCCTCCCCTTATAGATTTTCTCCTCGTCCACTGGCAGGGTTACTGCTTCAGCCTTGGCTTCAACTTCCTGGTAGCGCCCATTGCCCTTTGCCGGCGCCAGCACCATTTCGCTCTGGGCAAGCTCAATAGCCCGACCGAGCTTCTGCTGAGCGCCGCTAGCAAGCATAATTGATTTTTCCAGTTCGGCACGTACCTTGTTTCTGGCTTCGGCAATCATCTTTTCCGCCTTCTGTCGGGCTTCGGTGAGCATCTGGGCAGCTTCCAGTTCGGAACGCTGTCGTGACTCAGTGATGACGCTGGCTAATACCTGTTCTCGCTCCTTCTGAGCTTTAAGCCGGGCTTCGTTGATTACCTGTTCTGCCTTCTGCTTGGCTTCAGCAATTATCCCAACCGCGTCTTTCTTATCGGCTTTTTTGGCGTTTTCTCTAGCTTCATTGATGATTTGTTCAGCTTCTAGTTGCGCCTTCTGGCGTATTTCTTCAATTTCCCGCTCCGCCCGGAGCTTAAGTTCCAGAGTAGCCCGTGTTGATTGCTCTATCTCGCGGCGGCCATCGTCTATATATTTCTTGGTCAGCCGGTCGGCTTCTTTCTTGGCTTCGGCAATCATTGAGGCCGCTGTCTCCTCAGAAACCTGACGGGCTGCTGTCACCAGTTTGAGTGCTTCATCTTTGGCTTCTTTGGTGATACGCTCTATTTCTCTTTGCCCCTTCTCTCTGGATTCTTTCTTTGCTCTCTCCTCAGCGCTGGTAAGAAGCTGGTCTGCCTTCTCTTGGGCTTCAGCGATTAGTGCGGCGATTCTCTCATTAGCTTGTTCCTTAGCCTGGCTGATGACCTGGTCGGCTTGCTGTCGGGCTCGAGTGGTAATTAAAGCCGACTCCCGCTGTGCTCCGGCGATAATCTGGTTCGCTTCTTGCTCAGCAAGCTCCTTCAGGCGAATTCTCTCCTTCTCAATGTCCTTTTCAATCGCCTGGGCGATGCCACGCCGGTATTCGCTGATAATTCTCTCCAGCTCATCAACCTGCGACTGAAGTGGCACGTTTACCATGCTAACTTAACTCCCTCCCCTATTGAATTGAGCCAACAAGCTCGGTGAGGCGATTCGTCTAGACACCATTCTAGCCGATATGCGAGGAATGTAAATAGAGAAAAAGTAATACCTACGTTAGTTCTAGGTTCACTGAAGCAAAAAATGAGACCAGCCTAGTCTGGAGTCTGGTCTCAGCAATGCTCCGTGCCGGGTAAAAGTTGTCTAGATGGTAACTCTGTTCCTCGCCCGGGCTTTCTGGGCAAATGGAGTTAATCTCACATACTCCTTCTCGCAGGGATTGCCTTCGCTGAGGTACATTGTCCCTTCGGTCAGGTCCATTATTATTGAGTTCAGGGTCTTGGTCTGGTTGTGCTCATCATCCTTGGGGTTGACGTGCCAGCAGATGGAATCGGGATAGCTGAAGTGGTCGCGGAAGACTCGCTGAAAACTAGCAATATCAATATGACCGCGGTCCATCTCCAGAAGGCGCCGCGCCCGATGGTAGCGGAAGAGGCTGTTCGGCACGAACTTCTTGAAGAGGTCTTTAAAGTCGGCACGGTTGGTGAAAGTGAGGAAATGGTTGCTGTGGGTAAGAATACCGTCTTTATCATGGACGATACCGACGTCATCCGGCGTGACTTCTAGGTCAATCGTTTCCCCATCCCGGTGAGCAAAGAGGAGATTGCCAGGGACGCCGCACTTGGCACGGAGAATGGCTTGCAGGCTGCGGGTAAAGTTTTCGGCATTGAGGGCACTGCGCATCATAAGTAAGAAGGGAACGCAGGTGGGGTCAAACTTGTCTTTGGCGGAGACCAGTCCATTGACACACATCCCCAGTCCTGTCGAATTCGTCCCCTTTAAGCCCAGCAGTCCGGCTTCAGTGCTGACGACAACTTTTGGTTTGCCTGGCTGTTCTACCTCCAGCAGTATCAGCATATCGGTGAGGATGGGGGCATTGTCCCAGTTCATCCCGATAATGGTGTGCCCGTCTCTGGTGACCTCGGGTAAAGCGGCTACTGATGTGCAGCCACCGCTGAAGAAGCGCACCACCCTCTCTCCCCAGATTAACTCGTAGCGGGCATTTAGGGCGATTATCTCCTCAAGAGAGAGGTCAGCACCCCTCGCTAGTCCCTGCAGTTCCTCTAGGATGTCATTATCATATTCGCCGATGACAGGTACTAGTTGATGGCATTTTCTCAGAATTTCCGCCCGCTCGGCTCCCCAAGTTGCCTGCCACCTCCGGAAGTAATTGGCAAGATTCCGGCGGATCAGCTCCCGGGCTTGAGTGCCGTGCTGTAGTCCACAGTCAAAAGGCTTTCCTTTCACTGAAATTACCGGGGTCTGTTTCAGAACAGCCATTTGATATACCTCCTCACTTCTTCTCCGCGATACTTTCAATCATAATCTTGGCGGCAATTCATTGAACTCTCGCTGTAAAGCACCGAAGATAAAGGCGCATCCTTCAGTCCAATTTAACTTCTTTTGGGGCATTATAATACTTTTTGCCCGCAAAGTATATTTGTTGTAGGCAGAA
>CAZCEF010000084.1:0-5747 GCA_964497695.1 uncultured Dehalococcoidaceae bacterium
CGAACATTGAAAAAGACTGGGCATGGTTCCAGCAATTCCAGTCCAAGTTCCCCAAGTTAGTCGTTGAAGACCACACCGCCCAAATGGCTATGCTGTCATTACAGGGACCCAAAACTAAATCCGTCCTAAAGAGTGTCATTCCCGGACTAAAACTCCCAGAGCCAGCCAAAAATAACCTAACCGTGGTTGACCTTTTCGGCACCAAAGTATATCTCGCCCGCACTGGCTACACCGGCGAACCAATCGGCTTTGAATTATTCTTACCGGCGGAAATAGTTGTCCGCCTATGGCATGAGTTCTTAGAGGCGGGCAAAGACTCAGGAATTGTGCCGGTGGGGCTGGGGGCAAGGGATACCCTCCGACTGGAAGCAGGGCTTCCGTTATACGGTCATGAGCTTGGTGTTGATGCGGAAGGAAAGGAAATCCCCATCTTTGCCCTGCCCGTCGCCCGGTTTGCCGTCAGCTTTGCCCGAATCAAAGGAGACTTCACCGGACAGGAAGCCCTGCTCAAACAGTTTGAAGAAATCAAGCTAAGACAGGAAGGTCAGCTGGATAAGGCACAATTAGTTCCACGTGTGATAATGCCGATGGCGATTCCTGATGGCAGTGTCGCCCGCGCCGGTTGCCCGGTAAGTGTGGAGGAAAAGCAAATCGGATTTGTCACCAGCGGCACGGTTGTCCCTTACTGGAAGACGGAGGGGGTGGGGATAAAGTCCAAGCCCGGCGTCGAAAGCAGTAGAAGGGCGATTTGCCTGGCATATCTGGATGCAAACCTAAAAGAGGGACAGCAAACTAAAGTGGTCATCCGAGAGAAGGTGGTTGACGGGGTCGTTGTCCAGCGGCACCTCGCCAGCGAAGCCGCCCCCTACGCTCGCCCCTTGCTTACGGGAGAAGTCACCACAAAAGAACCCGCAAAAGTAAACCGCTCACTTAACTTTCTCGCCAAAAACCTGGTTGCCCAAGCCACCCAGAATACTCAATGGCGGCAGGAGACCGCTTTTAATCTGATTCCCTCGGAGACTACGGCGTCACCCATTGTGCGCCTGCTGACCATCGCCGACCCGGAAGGCAGATACGCCGAGCACCGAAAACTCAAAGCCCTAGGTGATGTTGAGGTCTATTATTATCAGGGCACCAAATTCATTGCCAAGGTGGAAGCGAAGCTGAATGAAGCCTTGAAGGAATTCCTCGGCTGTGCCGAAGTGGAAAGCAGGGTCATCAGTGGACAGATGGCGAACGTAACCGTCTTCAGCGGGCTGGTGGATTATTTAAATCGACTAAACCGCAAAGTTGAGCCGAGAAGACTGCGCTGTGTGATGAATCATCATATCGGCAAGGGGGGACACCTGAGCGCCCAGCCGATGGGCGGACTGAGAGATTACGTTTCCGTTAGTCCCATCACCGAAAAATGGGCGGTGGTCAATTTCCCACTATCTCCTAATAACCCCTATCAGATTGACTTCACTGAAACAGCCAGATTGGTTGAACGGCACAAGCCGGAGCTCATCATTCTGGGTAAAAGCATGACCCTGCACCGCGAACCGGTCAGAGAAATCGCCGGGATGATAGCCAGGATGCGACCCAAGCCAATCTTAATGTACGATGGTGCCCACGTTCTGGGTCTTTTCGGTCCCTATTTTCAGGAGCCATTCAAAGAAGGCGCCGATGTTGTCACCGCATCAACTCACAAGACCTTTTTCGGCACACAGAGGGGGATAATTGCCAGCAATATGAGCGAAGGCACTGATTACGCCGAACTCTGGCAAAGCATCGTCAGACGAGCCTTCCCCGGCAGTGTCAGCAATCACCACCTCGGCACACTCCTCGGACTACTGATGGCAACTTACGAGATGAATACCTATGGTCGTGAATATCAGAAACAGGTCATCATCAATGCCAAAACCTTCGCTATGGCACTCAAGGAGCAGGGATTGCGGGTGGAAGGCGACCCCGCTATTAATTACACCGAGACGCACCAGGTTGTCCTGAGAGTCGGCTATGCCAAGGCGATTGAAGTTGCCGATAAGTTAGAAAAGAATAACATCATCGTCAATTTTCAGGGCTTGCCTGATGACGAATCCTTTACTGCCAGCAGTGGTCTCCGGATGGGTGTTCAGGAGATGACCCGGTTTGGCATGAAGCCAACGGACTTTAAGCCTCTGGCGGAATATATGGCGGAGGTAATCCTCGGGGAAAAGGACATTGCTCAAAAAGTCGCTGATTTCAGGAGCAATTTCACCCGAATGCAGTACTGCCTGCCAGAAGAAGACGCCAAACCACTGGTTGCCGAGCTAATTAATAGTCTGATAAAGCTATAGGTTACCGCCGATAATGCCTCATGATTTCCTGCGCAATCTGGTCCCAGGACTTGCCTTCACAGTTGACGGTGATGTCGGCGTATTTGGCGTAGAGGGGTTTTCTTTCCTCGTATATCTGCCTCAAGGACTTACTCTTTAACCCAACGATGCCCCGCTCCAAAATATCTCCCTTTACCCTCTCGGCGATATTCTCGTAGCAGTCCTCCAGATAGACCAGAGTCGTGCTCTTTTTCAAGTATTCCATAAGGTCCGGATGATAGATTATGCTACCACCTGGTGCCACCACCTGCCGTTCTAAATCAATCTCATACATGCGCTCTTTTTCCACTTTTAGTAGGGCTTCTTCTCCGCCCTCGTCAATTACCTGCTGTACCGTCTTGCCGTCTTTCTGCAGGATGTACTCATCCAAGTCAATGAAAGCGTATTTCAAAGCCTTAGCCAATAGTACCCCGACGCTGGACTTACCCACCCCCGCCATGCCGATTAGAACAATACTGTCTTTTCTCATATCCGACCTGAGTAGTTATTAGTTTATCGTAGGCGGGAAAATTTATGCAAGTGTCCCCCAAGGTAATAGCCTTTGAGGGCGAGATTTGGACAGTTTTGGACTCAACAAATTTTTTGAAGAAAACGAATCAAAGCTAATCAGGCGTGAATCGTTTTATAGTTATGTAAAGGGTGATTTCTGGCACGTGCCAACTGGCAAGCGGAGGATAAGTAAAGATGGGTTACGTCTTGACTTCAGCGAGAACTACGCCCACCTTACAAGCTTTCCTACTGGATTCTCCTTCATTCGTAGCAATGACAGTTGGGGTCAGGTCCAACTAAAACCGCACAGACCGAACTCAGGTAAGGAACCCCATCCTCTGTAGTCCCCTTCCCCGAATCGGGAGAAGAAGGGATTTGTGCGGGGAAGGGGACTTTATAAGAAGAGGGGCTAGCGCCCCTCTTGACGCCCCGCTTCTGGCTAAAATTCTCTTCCCCGTCCTTACTTTGAAAGAGATGGTAAGGAGAAGGGTGCTAAAATGAAAGAAGGGGCTGACGCCCCCTTCTTGGACGGCCGGCTTCTTATTCAGACTGGAAAACGACGTTATAGCGGATTCAACCAAAGGCGAATAGAACCAGTTTGACAGCCTGCCACCTTGCAGAATATATTTCATATAAGAAGTAATTGGAAAGAGGTCTTGCTTGAGAACCCTGCCGATGGGCAAACTGCCCAGTGCCCTGCTGGAGCGATTCCTCAATAAAATCCAGACCAAAGACCAAAGCGTTGTCCTTGGTCCAGCGATTGGTGAAGATGTTGCCGTCATCAGGTTTGGCAATAAGCTGCTGGTCGCCAAGGCCGACCCGGTGACTTTAGCCATTGACCTAATTGGCTGGTATGCCGTCAACATCAATGCCAATGACATCGCTACATTGGGCGTCAAGCCGCGCTGGTTCCTTGCCTCAGTCCTGCTCCCCGAAAATAGCACCGATAAAGACGCTGAAGGTATATTGGACCAGATTCTAGCGGCGTGCAACTCCTTAAACATCACTCTGGTTGGTGGGCATACGGAGATAACCTACGGGCTCAATCGTCCCATTATTGTCGGCTGTATGCTGGCGGAAGAAGAGGACCGACCGATAATCACCACTTCGGGCACCAGGATAGGCGATGATATTGTCCTCACCAAAGGAATCGCCATTGAGGGGACAGCTCTCCTTGCCCGCGAAGTTGGCGCCCTGCTCCTGGAGCGTGAGTTAAGTCCAGTCCTACTTAAACGTGCCGCCAACTTTCTCTTTACTCCCGGCATCAGTGTTCTCAAAGAAGCCTTGATTGCCCGCACCCACACCGATGTCCATTCAATGCATGACCCTACCGAAGGCGGACTTGCCACCGGGCTCTGGGAGGTGACGGTTGCGGCCAAAGTAGGTATACTGGTAGAAGAAGACAAAATCCCCATACTCCCCGAGTGTAAAGAAATTTGTGATAAACTTGGTCTTAACCCGCTCGGACTGCTGGCTTCGGGGTCGCTCATAATAACCCTCTCCCCCACCGATACCCCCGGACTCCTGTCGGCACTCAAAGAAGTGGGAGTTAGCGCCGCGGTCATCGGTAGGGTGGTCAAACCAGAAGAAGGTCTCAAGATGCGCACCTCAAAAGGAATAGAGCCACTGCCCCAGTTTGCCCGTGACGAACTTGCCCGGTTTCTGGAGACCTCTGCACAACCCGCTAAGCAACGAAGTACCAGAAAGAAGGTTAAGGCTTGAAGTACAAACTAATCGCCATTGATTTAGACGGCACGGTAATTAATCAGGAAGGGTGCGTTATCCCCAGTGCCAAGAAAGCCGTCCAGGACGCCACCAATAATGGCATAAAGGTGACGCTGGCGACCGGGCGGATGTACCGACCCAGCAATCGTTTTGCTCTGGAACTGGGGCTGTCGGCTCCCCTCATCTGCTACCAGGGTGCCCTCATCCGCGAGCCAGATGAAAGAGAAATCCTCTGGCACAAGCCCCTCCCGATACCCCTCGCTATGGAGGTCATTGAGCAAATCCGGCATATTGGTGTGCACCAGTACCTCTACATCAATGACGGGCTTTTCGTTGAGGACATTCATGAGAAAGACTCATGGTATGCTCAGCGTAATGGGGTTACGCTGAATGTCGTTGGCAATTTGTACTCGGTCCTGAAGGAAGCGCCGACGGAAATAGCTGCCCGCGGTGAACCTACCCAGATTGACCGCCTCATCACCCACCTCAACAACTATTTCGGCGCTAACCTAATCGTGACTAAAGTCCATTCTGCCTTCTGCGAAATTGTCAGTCCCGAATCGGGCAAGGGCAATGCGCTAAAGTACCTGGCTAACTTGCTAGGCATAGCGCAAAACGAGACCGTAGCCATTGGCGATGGTCCCAACGATATCAGTATGCTCAACTGGGCGGGGCTGGGGATTGTCATTGGTACGGCACCGGATGAAGTTAAAGCCGCCGCCGACTGGGTAGTTGACAATGCCACTGGCGATGGTTTTGCTCAAGCGATAGAGAAATTGCTAGAAGGGAGTAAGAAATGACCAAAACACCCACCTACGAAGAAGCGATGGCAGTCTTCAAGGAATTCAACAAAAGCGAGAGCCTGCTGAAGCACGCGATTGCCGTTGAGGGAGTGATGCGCTACATTGCCCGTAAGAAAGGGGAGGACGAGGCAAAGTGGGGCATCATCGGGCTGATACATGACCTTGATTACGAAAGCTTCCCGGAGCAGCACTGCAAGAAGACGCCCGAAATCTTAGCCCAGCGTGGCTTTCCTGAGGAGTATATCCGAGCGGCTGCCTCCCACGGCTGGGGTATCTGCACTGATATTGAGCCCAGGACCGAACTGGAAAAGACCCTTTACGCCGTGGATGAGCTTACCGGACTCATTACTGCCGCCGCTCTCGTCCGCCCTTC
>CAZCEF010000085.1:0-5729 GCA_964497695.1 uncultured Dehalococcoidaceae bacterium
GAACAGCAGTCCAGTATAATTACGGTGCTAAAAATTTGAGTTCAGACCTGTGGTTTTATTCGGAGAAACAACTTGAGGTGACTTCCATAGAGGCATAGTCTAAATTTTAATAATAACACCTATTTCTGTTTTTGTCAATACCCATCCTGAAAAAAATTTTGGTTATCACTCCTACCCTTATACTGCTATAATGAAATCAGGATGACCACACGGTTAATCATGGCGATTATCGGCACACTGCTTCAAGAAGTCGCCATCGTGGTGATATGGCTCTGGGGACTGCCCCAGATTGGCGTCTTTTTACCTATCTGGGTGCTGATTCTGGTGATGATTGTCTGGGGAATTTATGCCACCGTGGCTTTTATGGTCGTTACCAAAGCCCTGAAGCGAAAGGAACTGGTGGGACTGCCAGCGATGATTGGCGGTAGGGGAAAAGCCGTGGGGCACCTCTCCCCAGATGGGCTGGTAAAGGTTGAGGGGGAGCTGTGGGCAGCCAAGTCGGTGGATGGGAATATTGAGGGTGGGGAGAAGATTCTGGTAGTGGGACAGGAGGGACTAAAATTATACGTACGCCGGAATGGGCACGCTTAAACGTTAAACAGAAAGGTAATGACATCGCCATCCTGGACGGTATGTTCTTTACCTTCAAGTCGTAATAGCCCCTTCTTGCGCGCCTCGGCGAGACTGCCTGATTTGACTAGGTCATTGAAACTGATAACCTCGGCTTTAATGAACCCCCTTTCCATATCAGTGTGGATTTTGCCGGCAGCTTTAAGCGTTGTGGTGCCTCTTGGAATCGTCCAGGCTCTGACTTCCCCCGAAGCAATACTGAAAAAGGAGATTAGCCCGAGCAGTTCATACGACTGCTTGATAATACGGTCAAGCCCGGACTCTTTGATGCCGTAGGTGGCGCGGAATTCCTCGGCGGCGGCATCGTCTAACTGAGTCAGTTCCATTTCTAGCTTGCCGCACAGAGCCATAACCCGCCTGCCTCCTCGCGAATACCGTGAGTTCAAATCGGCTTCCAGGGAAGCGATTTGGGGTATCTGGTCTTCGCCGATATTGACCACGATGAGCATCGGCTTGGCGGTCAAAAGTTGAAAATGAGCTATCGCTTTGGTTTCCTCCGGAGTTAGCTTCATATCTCGGACGGGCGTGTCTTTTTCTAACTCCCCTTTGAGTTTGAGCAGAGTCTGTTGTTCGTGGAGGAGCGTCTGGCGCTCAGGTGGTTTAGCCCCCTTTAGAGAGGTTTCAACCCTTTCCAGTCGGCGCTCAATAATGGCTAAATCCGAGAAAATAAGTTCCAGGTCCATGGCGCTAATGTCTCTTTCCACATCCAGGGAGCCATCGGGGTGAGGGATGCTCTCATCTTTAAAGGCACGAACGATATTGAGCAGCGCATCCACCGTGCTCAGCCGATTGAGCAACTCGCCACCAATTTTATCTTTGACCAGCGATTTCACCGTGGCACCAATATCAATATAAGTTACCTCTGCCGGCACAACCTTTTTGGGGTGGAGCATATCGGACAGAACCTTGAGACGGGGTTCGGGGACTTTAGCCATGCCAACGTGGGCAGTGAGGCTTTCCGCAGTATAGGTTCCGGTGCCGGCTTTGCCTCTGGTGAGGGCGTTGAAGATGGTGGTCTTGCCGCTTCTGGCAAGCCCGATAATGCCAATATTGATGCTCATCAGCACCCCTCAGCGGAATTACTGACTGGTCTTTTTAATTACTTCCCTGGCTTGTTTTAGCGCCAGGTCTCTTTCCTTAAAAGGCAGCCTTTCGTTGGCGGCGAGGTCTAAGAGGGCGAGGAGGGCTTCCCGGTTAGCGACGGTACCGAGCTGTTCTATCGCTTTGGCTCGGATATCGGTGGTAAGCTGCATATCAGCGGCAATGGTTGCCAGTTTCTTCAGTTCGGCAGACTGTTCCATCGTTACTCCTTCATCCAGTTCAAATGGGCGAGACGGTTTTAGTCTACTCTTTATCGCGCTATTTATCAATAGGTGACGCACCTTGCAAGCCCACCCCTTTAGTCCCCCTCCCTTGTAAGGGAGGGGAAAGAAAAGAAAGAGAGGCTTCGCCTCTCTTAGAAGACTCACCCTTTGTGCGGGGTGTCAAGGAGCTTAAGGGGATAGGGCACCTCAAATATGGTAAAATGGACTGTATTACGGGGGTAACCTTGCTCTATATTCTTTACGGCGAAGACGATTTTTCGCTCCAGCAATACCTCAGCGAATTGAAGAAGAGCGTCGGCAACGCTACAGTCTTGGCGCCAAACACCTCTTTCCTTGAAGGGCACCAGTTGACCATTGACCAGTTGAGAAGCGTCTGCGAGGTCGTTCCCTTCCTGGCAGACAAGCGACTGGTCATCGTTTATGGCTTGCTGGAACGGTTTGACCCCAAACCGGGGTCAGGCCGGGGCAAGCCGACGACTCCCACCCGTGCCGAAGACCACAAGCCGTTTAGCGAATACCTACGCAAGATGGCGGGGAGCACCCTGCTTGTGCAGGCGGACGCCGCGGGGCGAGTGCTACAGGCGACACCAGAATCGCCTCGCACCCTCCTTGTGCTGGTGGACGCTGTGCCTGACAAAAAAGCGCGAGAGAGAAACCCTTTGCTTGCGGAAATTTCAGCCAAAGCCAAAGTGGTCACTTTCCCAGCGTTGAAAGGGGAAGCATTGCGTCAATGGGTCCAGAGGCGGGTGGCGGAGCGGGGTGGCACCATGTCCCCGGCGGCGATTGATCTCCTGGCGAGAACTGTCGGCAGTAACCTCTGGGTGATGGCGAACGAAATTGACAAGCTAGTCCTCTTTGCGGCGGGGCGGCAGATTGCCGAAGAGGACATCCGTCAGATAGTGAGCTATACCCAGGAAGCCAGCGTCTTCAATTTGATTGATGCTATTATTGAATTCAGAGCTGGCGTTGCTGAACAATTGCTGGCAAAACTCCTGCAGAAGGGAGCGCCGCCAGCTTATATTCTGGTGATGCTCGCCAGGCAGGTCCAGTTGATAGTGCGGGTCAAAGAGCTGAAAAATCAGGGCAAATCTAAAAACGATATTCGCAATCAGTTGAATATAACTCAGGAATTCGTCCTAAACAAAGCCCTGGAACAGGCGGACCGTTATTCCCTACCCCGACTCAAAGAAGTGTACCACAAATTGCTGGAAACTGACCTCTCAATAAAGACCGGGAAATACGATGGCGAACTGGCGCTTAATATGCTGATTGCCGAACTCTGCCAGCGGCAGAAGCAATATTCGGCTCCTTAGGTGGCTTATGGCGCAAAAAGGTGAAAAGCAAGCACTTCCGGTATTAGCTGCCGATATTGGTGGCACCAAGATACTGGCGGCTCTGGTTACTCGTGACGGACAGGTGCTGGCAAAAGAGCGCCAACCAACGATGTCAGATAAAGGACCTCAAACAGCAATTAGTCAGCTATTCTCGGCTCTGGACTCTCTCCTCAGCTTGCGTAAGATGGTGCCAGCACAACTGCACAGCCTAAGTATTGCCTGTGCCGGCGGCATTGACGCGGCGAGGGGGGTGGTGACCACCTCCCCCAACCTCCCCGGCTGGATTGACATACCACTGAGGGACGTTGTTAAGGACAGGTACCAGGTTAAAACGTTCCTCCTGAACGACTCCAGTGCTGCCGCTTTAGGAGAACACCGCTTCGGCATTGGCAGGGGCACGCAGAATTTTGTTCTTCTAGCTGTGGGGACAGGGATTGGGGGTGGCATTATCATCAACCGGAAATTGTACAGCGGGACGGTGGGCAGTGCCGGGGAACTGGGGCACATGACGATTGACGTCAATGGTCCCGTCTGCAACTGCGGTAATACCGGCTGCCTGGAGGAGCTGGCTTCGGGCAGAGTGATGGCAAGAGAAGCCAAGCGACGCATTAACCTGGGGGAGAAGTCATCACTGGTGGCGATGATGGCGGGGAAAATAGAAGACATTACCGCCGAAAAGATTGGCATTGCCGCGCGGAATGGCGATAAACTAGCCTCAGAAGTCATCACTGACGCGGCAACTTACCTCGGGGTAGGCATGGTCAATTTGGTCAATATCTTCAATCCCGAAATAATTGCCATCGCGGGTGGCGTGGCAAATCTGGGCGACCTCTTGCTTGAGCCGGCGCGCCGCATCGTCAGAGAGCGTGCCTTCCCAGTAGCGGCTCGCACGGTCAAAATTGTTACCGCTCAGCTCGGCGATGAGGCGGGGGTGCTGGGGGCAGCGACTTTTGCCTTTGAACAGAACAGGTGAAAGGAGAAAACTATGTCCGACCAAGTCAAAATCGCGGTGGCTCAGACTGACCCCAAGCTGGCGAAAGTAAAAGAGAATCTGGAGGCAATTCTGGTTATGATTAGACAGGCAGCTGGAAATGGGACGAATCTGGTGGTATTTCCCGAGTGTAGCCTTACTGGCTATATCTACAAGAGCCGACAGGAAGCCCTGCCTTATGCCGATACTATTCCAGGACTCAGCACCGATAAAGTAAGGTCGCTGTGCCAGGAGCTTAAAATTTATGTCATCTTCGGTCTTCTGGAAAAAGCCGGTGATAAATTGTTCAATGCTCTCGCCTTTGTCGGACCAGAGGGGATAGTGGGCAGCTATCGCAAGAATCACCTCCCCTTCCTCGGCATTGACCGCTTTGTGGATAAAGGCGACAAAGGCTTCCCGGTATTTTCAACTCCGATTGGCAATATCGGGATACACATCTGCTACGATATTCAATTTCCCGAGAGCGCCCGTGTAATGGCACTGACAGGGGCGGACATTATCGTCCTGTCCACCAATTTCCCGAAGGGTAGAGCCGAAAAGCTGAATTGCCTGGTGAGAGCCAGAGCCATTGAGAACAAAGTCCACGTCGCCTCGTCCGACCGTACTGGTAGTGAGCGTGGGTTTGACTTTGACGGGTTCAGCACCATTATTAACGCCAGCGGTGACATCCTGAGCACCGCCAGCCATGAGAAAGAGGAAATCATCTATGCTGAGGTTAGCCTGGCTGAAGCCCGTCAGAAACACCACATTTTCATTCCCGGCGAGTGGGAAATAGACAACATTGGCAGTCGGCGCCCGGAGCTGTACGGCGCTATCACCCAGAAGAAGCGGAAATAACCTTCCGTTGACAGCCAGCCAGCCTTCCCCTAGAATGACGGTATTATGCCATTGTCAGGAGCACCTTGTGATTGCTGATGAAATCAGGACCGCTTACCTTAAATTCTTTGAAGAAAAAGGGCATACTGTAGTACCCAGCGCTTCGCTCATCCCTCACGGCGACCCCACCCTCCTCCTGACCAGCGCCGGTATGGTGCAATTTAAGTCATATTACCTTGGTGAGGCGGTGCCTCCCAACCCCCGACTGGCTTCCTGCCAGAAGTGTTTCCGCACCACGGATATTGAGTCGGTGGGCGACCCCAGCCACCTGACCTTCTTTGAGATGCTGGGGAATTTCAGCATCGGCGATTACTTTAAGAAGGAGTCCATCGCCTGGGCATGGGAGTTCGTCACCGAGAGATTGAAGCTGCCCAAAGAGCGCCTGTGGGCGACCATTTATCTTGACGACGATGAATCTTTCAACTACTGGCGAGCGATAGATTTTCCCGCGGCAAGAATCCTCCGCTTTGGCGAAGAGGAGAACTTCTGGGGTCCCGCCGGCAACTCGGGGCCCTGCGGTCCGTGTAGTGAAATTCACTTTGACTTTGGTGAAGGCGTCGGCTGTGGCAAACC
>CAZCEF010000086.1:0-5605 GCA_964497695.1 uncultured Dehalococcoidaceae bacterium
CTGGCAAAGCCAAGGACTCGCTCCAGCTCAACTGGTCTATTGTCGTCAGGGTGTGTGTCACCAAATAATTGCATTATCCGGCGCACAAATTTTAAAAAACCTTTTTCCTCAGCTTTCACCGCCGGCATTATTCTGACTTCATCACAGGCGACAATATGGTGTGAGATGCGGTCCTGCAATTCCCGCTGGTAGTCGGGTGCGGGAAATTGGGTGGGGAAGGCTTCCCGGTCTATTTCTTTGACCTGAGGCACGTCTTCTTTGCACATCGGTCGGACATAGCAGGACACTGCGTTACTCCGAGAATTTTTAGGTAGCTGGATTAATTCTAGCACATTTGATTCAGGGAAAATATCAGTCCGGAATTGGCGGGCTGAGGGAATAGAAGGGAGGAATCAGACGATTAGCTCCCCCTTCTTTTCTTACGGATAGATGCCGCGTATCATCATCGCCTGGGCAACGCGATTAATCGCCAGTATATAAGCGGCGTCTCTCATATCGGTTTTCTCACGCTGGCTGATTTCCAGCACCTCACGGAAGGCATTGTCCATCACCGTCTTGAGCCTCTGGTTTACCTCATCCTCACTCCAGAAGAAGGACTGCAAGCCCTGAACCCATTCAAAGTAAGAAACAATGACACCGCCGGCATTAGCCAGGATGTCCGGCACAATGAAAACTCCTTTGTCGCAGAGAATCTTGGTAGCTTCAGCGGTAGTCGGACCGTTGGCACCTTCAACAATCAGTTTGGCTTGAATTGAAGCAGCATTACCCTCGTGTATCTGATGCTCCAGCGCCGCCGGTACCAGAATGTCGCATTTCATGGCGAGAAGTTCCGCATTGCTGATGACGTCAGCATCTTTGAAACCGACCACAGTACCGGTCGCCGTCTTATTGCGGGCTACCGCGTCAACGTCAAGACCCCTGGGGCTGTAAATACCCCCGGTAGAGTCACTGACGGCAATTACCTTGCCACCGGCTCTGGCAAGGAGTCTGGCGGAAGTCGCCCCGACATTACCGAAGCCCTGAATAGTTACCGTGGCGCCTGCCAGGTTTATGCCGAGGTGTTTACCGGCGAGGTCGGCACAAATCACACAGCCGCGACCGGTGGCTTCAAACCTGCCCCGGCTACCCCCTACCTCAAGTGGTTTACCGGTGACCACTCCCAGTACCGAATACCCCTTGTTCATGCTGTAGGTATCCATAATCCACGCCATCACCTGGGGATTGGTGCCGACGTCAGGAGCCGGTATATCACTTTCGGGGCCGATGATGAGTGAGATTTCACTGGCATAACGTCGGGTCAGTCTTTCCAGCTCGGTAATAGATAACTTCTTAGGGTTACAGGCAACGGCACCTTTCGCCCCGCCGTAAGGAATATTGACGACGGCTGTCTTAAAGGTCATCAAGGCAGCTAAGGCGCGGGTCTCATCCAGACGTACTTCGGGATGGTAGCGAATACCTCCTTTGGCAGGACCGCGGGTGTCATTGTGCTGAATGCGATAGCCGGTAAAAATTTTGAGGGAACCATCGTCCATCCTGACCGGGAAGTTAACAATCAACTCCCGTTCGCAAACCCTGAGTCGTGCATTAATTCCTTCCGGGATTTTGAGGCGATGGCAGACCTCATCAATTCTTTTCTGTACCTCCTGAAGGGGGTTAGGTTCACTTTTCGCTACTTGAACTTTTGCCATTTCTGCCCTTTGCAAACATTTCCTTAATTATTATTTGCGCCCAGCTTTTCCGGGCGCATAGTTGCCTACTTAAGAAACTCCTTCTCAAAGTCAGTCAGTGCGGCGTCCACCATATCCAGTCCATCGTCAATCTGGCTTTCGGTGATAATATAGGGTGGTGCCATAATAATGACATCGCCGGCGACACCTTCTACCGTGCCGGTAGTGGGGAAGACCATGCAACCCCGCTCCATCGCTAACCGATTAACCCGTGCCGCTGCCATGACAGACGGGGCGAAAGGCTCTTTGGTGGCTTTATTTCTAACCAGTTCCACGCCCATAATGAGACCTTTGCCGCGGATATCACCGACGGTGGGATGAGGCATCAGCCTCTGGCGCGCTTGCTTATGCATATACTCACCCATTCTGACGCTGCGCTCCACCAGCCCTTCCTTCTCAATGATATCAACAACGGCGAGAGCCGCGGCACAGGAAACCGGATTGCCAGCGGTGGTAAAAGCATTGATAAATCTACCGCTCGTCTTTTCAAAAGTTTTAGCCACTTTATCCGAAACGAGGATAGCAGCAATCGGCGTGTAGGCACCACTCATACCTTTGGCAGTGGTCATAATATCAGGCTGGACGCCCCAATGGTCAATGCCAAACCACTTACCCGTCCTCCCGAAGCCACAGATGACCTCGTCATCAATGAAAAGGACACCGTGCTTATCACAGATTTCACGAATCATTGGGTAGTACTCTGGCACGGGCACCATAGCCCCACTCCCCGCACCACCAATCGGCTCGGCAATGAAGGCAGAAACGTACTGCGAACCGAGTTGATTGATTAATCTATCCAGAGCTTTGGCACAGATGACATTGCACTTGGGGTAGCTCAGTTCATAGGGACAGCGGTAGCAGAGAGGCGGGTCAATCTTGGGCCAGGAGAAGAGCAGGGTACCGAACTTGGCACGTCGGCTGGTATATCCTGAGGCGGACAGCGCCGCGACGGTCATGCCGTGATAGCCCTGCCACCGTGAAATAACCAAATTCTTCGTCGGGTTGCCATTCTCAATATGGAACTGATGCGCCAGCTTGATAGCTGATTCGGTCGCCTCCGAGCCGCTATTAACGAACTGGATGCGGGTCATATTTTTCGGCGCTCTCCTCAGTATGCGTTCCGCCAGCTCTCCCTCACGTTCATTAATAAAATAGGTCTGGAAGCAGAGGGCTAACTTTTTCATCTGCTCAGCGACGGCTCTGGTGACACGCTGGTCGCCATGCCCGATAGAACACGCCTGCGGACTTCCCGAAAAATCCAGGTACTTCCTGCCATCCTGATCATAAAGGTAAACGCCCTCACCGCGGTCGCAAACACGTTCGGGCGGCAGAGCGGAAAGAACACCAAAAATTTTCGTTCTTGCCTGTTTTGCCTTCTCCAGACGCTCCGATGCCATTGTGAGCTGCCTCGTCACTTGAGCCTTAAATTTAATTATCCCTTTCCATTTCGGGGTTTGTCAAATCAAACATCATCATATGGCGCCTCTTTTGGCTATCTTTTTACCCCCTTATTCGTTATACTATATGCACAGGGTAACGACCAAAACCAGCAGGCTACCCTAAAAATTCGGCTGGCAAAGGGAGTTGTCAGGTGCAAGATGAGGAGAGCCTCGTCCGGAGGGCTCAGCAACGCGACCATGAGGCTTTAACTCAATTATATGAGGCAAACTTTGATAAAATCTATCGGTACGTTGCTGTCAAAATCGGAGATAGAGTTGAGGCTGAGGATATTACTCAACAGGTGTTTCTCAATGCCATTGAGTCAATCTCACGCTTCAAGTGGAGGGGAACCTCTTTCTCTGCCTGGCTCTACCGAATCGCCCATAACCAGATAGTGGACTACCTGAGGAGGAAATCAAAACGACCTATGGTGCCGCTGGAGAAAGCAGTGACCAGAAGCAGTGCCGACCCCACCGAGGTGGCAGAGCTGAATGTGGATATTGCGCAACTGGCTGAGGCGACCAAGAAGCTGACCAAAGCCCAGCGAGAGGTGATATCCCTGCGTTTTGCCAGTGGGCTTTCAATCGCTGAGGTAGCCGAGATTATGGGTAAAAGCCAGGGTGCGATCAAGGCGTTGCAGCACAGCGCTATCGTCTCCCTGCGTAAAATACTGGCGGTGGAATGAAAATGGTGAAGTACCGGAAGGAATTTACCAATATTCTGGATGAATGCCTGGAGCGCATACTGGTCAAGGGCGAGAGCGTTGAACAATGTCTGCAGAGCTACCCAGCCTTTGCCAAGGAGCTTGAACCGCTGCTGAAGACAGCATTAATTACCAGGAGAGCTTCGGCGGTGGCGCCTCGTTCCGAGTTCAGGGAAAGAGCCAGATTCCAGTTCCGTGCTGCCCTTCAAGAGATGGAAGCTGAAAAGGAACGCCGCGGCATTATCTTTGGCTGGCAACCAAGGTTCGCTACGGTTGTCATTTCCGTAGTGATTGCCCTGGTTCTCGCCAGCAGTGGTACGATTGCCGCAGCAAGCAACAGTATGCCTGATAGCCCTCTGTATCCCGTCAAGCTCGCCACAGAGACGGTTCAGCTGAAGTTAGCCACGTCACCGCTGTCAAAGGCGGAACTGTATGCCAAACTTTCCGATAAGCGGGTTGCTGAGCTTGTCCGTATGGCGGAAAAAGGCAAGGCGCGTCACGTGGAAAAAGTCGCCAGCCGACTCAACAACCACCTTTCGGCGATGGCTATGGCAGCGAAAGCCAATGGTGAACTGGCAATGATGATGGCAGGCGAAGAGATACCGATGATGGAAGCCACTCCGGCGATGCCGGCACCCCAAATGACCGCCGAACCGGCGCCGGCTACCGAACCAGCACCTCAACCTGAGCCAGCGCCGACCAAACCGAGACCGGTGCCCACTCCCAAGCCAGTCCCAGCACCACCCAAAATCGCCCCAGCACCATCAGCCAGAGCGCCTCAGGGGATTGCACCCGCCACACCACAGCCAACTGACCCCAGCCAACTAGCCAAGATGCAGCAACGCGCCAAGCTCAAGGAAATGATGAGGCAGAAAGCTGCCGCCAACCCCCAGGCGATTCGTGAAGCGCTGAAGAGAGCACCGGAAGCGGTAAAATCAGCCCTACATCAGGCACTGGCAGTAGCCGACAGCGGCTACGAGCAGGCACTCAAGGCTCTGGACAAGGAATAAACTACTTTCCCCTAAAGTACTGCGAGTCACCACTAACCCCGTGGCGACTTTTTTCGTTATATATTATTGGAGTTCTTAAATCAGGAGGTCAGCATGAAAAAACTCGGCTTGGTGTTTGTGGTGGGGTTGTTGGCACTATTATTAGTTGTTACTCTGATTGGTTGTGCTGAGGGAACTTCGGCGCTGGGTGCCGTGCCCGCTAACCTCAGAGTCAATCTAAACAGCCAGCAGGAAGGTATCTGGGTCAATGGCTCAGGGAAAGTCTCAGCGGTCCCGGACATCGCCACTCTCCGACTAGGTATTGAAGCCCAGTCAACTAGTGTCGCTCAAGCTCAGGCTCAAGCCGCTGGCGCTATGGATAAGGTAATGAAGTCCCTGACTGCCAATGGCGTCGCTGAAAAGGATATCCAGACTCAGACCTTCAATATCAGTAAGGTCACCCGCTGGAATGACAAAGAGCAGAAAGAGGTACTGATTGGCTACCGGGTGACCAATATCGTTCAGGCTAAAATCAGGACGATGAACAAGGTCGGCGCCATTATTGATGCCGTCGCTGAGGCGGGTGGTGACCTTACCCGTATTGATGGTATCGGTTTTTCCGTGGAAGACCCGACGACCTATAATGCGGTCGCCCGACAGAAGGCGATGGCTGATGCTGAAGCCAAGGCAAAACAGCTCGCTCAGCTCTCGGGAGTAAAACTCGGTAAACCCACCTATATCTCGGA
>CAZCEF010000087.1:0-5529 GCA_964497695.1 uncultured Dehalococcoidaceae bacterium
TGAACACAAAAAAAGAGCCCTAGGTCTTTCTTTCTAGAGCTCCTTAACTATTACTATCATCGCCGAAAACGACCGCGCCTAATACCCCCTGCTTCTTCCAAATAGCTCAGAGAAGTCCCCAGCAAATTCCTTCAAGAACTGATGCATGTCCAGAACATCATCACCCTCAATAACCCCTATTCTTTTGAATTTAACCAATTCAGCTCTGGAGAGGTCAGTTACCGCCGGTGCCTTACTTTCTTTGACTACGGCGGCAACCAGACACTGTGTTTTGCAAGCGGAACAATGCACCCGCATAAACCATAGCTCATCACGGTGCCCCAAGATATCAATATCACAGGACTCGTAGTTATGCCCGCAGGTACTGCATTTCATCGTGGTCATTAATTTTCTGATGAGTCGCTCTTCCATTGTCCCGTCCAGTCCATCAACTCCGCTTAAGACTTCCGCTTATCAAAATCGTCCAAATCCAATGTGTTAATGAAATCGTAGAAAGCGGACAGCTTCTTCATTTCCTCTTCAGTTAACTTTTTATCCTTAACGGCTTCCTCAGTCTCCTCAACGATAGGCTTCCCTGTCTCTTCATCAAGCAGGATACCCGCCTTATCCAGAACGGTTTCCTCAGCGTAAATAGGCACTTCAGCCCTTACTGCCAGAGCCAGGGCATCGCTGGGGCGGGAATCAACCTCAATTTGACCGCCGTCAACATTAAGGATAATCTTGGCGTAGAAAGTATCGCTCTTAAGGTCGCTAACGATGATAGATTTGATGGAAGCACCGAGCGAGTCAATCACCTGGCAGAGCAGGTCATGAGTCAGGGGACGCGGTACGGTAACGCCCTGCAGTTTAACGGCAATTGCATCTGCCTCGGCGGGACCAATCCAGATGGGTAGGTAGCGCTTTGCCATCTTTTCCTTCAAGATTACCACGCGCTGGTAGTTCATCAAGCTGACGCGTATGCTGTCAATCATCATTTCAATCATAGCCTAACCTCCCCTGTATCAGCCGACACCCTCATTTTACGCCACCGAGATACGCTTGTCAATCAGGGGAGATGATGGTTCCGGCGAGGGTAACCACCCCATTTATTCCTCCACTATAGGGACAAAGTGTGATAAATAGAGTCATTTTTTCCTTATCAAGAGGGAGCGGATGTGCTATAATGAGCTTGCTCCCAAGGAAAACGCTCTCCCATCCTCATTTTGAAACAGGGCAGGAGAGATAACTGAACCCGGTGAACATTAAGTATAACACTCGCCAGTTGAGCGAAGAAAGGGAAGAAAACCTGTCTCCCTTCGCTGTGAAGAGCAAAGATTCGCGGGGTAGGCTGAGATATGAGGAGCCCTGCCCGATACGCCCTGCTTTCCAGCGCGACCGCGACCGTATCATTCACAGCAAAGCCTTCCGGCGTCTCAAGCACAAAACTCAGGTCTTCATCGCGCCACTGGGCGACCACTATGTGACCCGCCTCACTCACACGCTTGAAGTGTCGCAAATCGCCCGCACTATTGCCCGTGCTCTTAACCTCAACGAAGACCTGACAGAAGCCATTTCCCTGGGGCACGACCTGGGACACACACCCTTCGGGCACGTCGGTGAAGAAGTCTTGAACGGACTCTACGCCAAAGGGTTTAAGCACAATGAGCAGAGCTTGCGTGTTGTGGATATTCTGGAGAATGATGGCAGAGGGCTTAACCTTACCTGGGAAGTAAGGGATGGCATCCTTAATCATTCCAAGCCGAGAGGCGATGTGCTTGGGGAGGAGTGGGGCAAAGTGGACACGCTTGAAGGTGAGATTGCCCGAATCGCCGATATCGTTGCCTATATCAACCATGACATCGCCGATGCCATCAGAGCCAGCATTATTACGGAAAACGATTTGCCAGTCTTAACTGTTAATATACTGGGAAACTCTCACTCCAGACGGGTAAATACCCTGGTCAGTGATATTATTGAGACCTCGTGGGCAGCCCGAGGTTATGGTAAAATCAAAGTGAAGCCGTCAATAAGCATGAGTCCACGGATTCTGGAAGCGACGAATGTTTTGCGGGACTTTCTTTTTGAGCGGGTGTATGGTGTAAAATCAGCGCAGGAGGAGGCGAAAAAAGCCAGAGAAGTAACGCTTTTCCTGTACGATTATTTCCAGAAGCATTATGATAAATTGCCGGTGGAGTATCGCGCTTACGGTGAACAGGGAGTGGTGGATTACATTGCCGGGATGACAGACCAGTTTGCCTTGAAGCTGGCGGAAGAGCTGACTAAATGAGCGCCATTGACGAAGTCAGACAGAAAACGGACATTGTTGAGGTTATTGGGCGAAACGTCTCGCTCAAGAAGGCGGGACGCATGTTCCGCGGGCTGTGTCCCTTCCACAGCGAAAAGAACCCCTCCTTCTTTGTCTATCCCGAACAGCAGAGGTGGCACTGCTTTGGCTGTAATATCGGGGGGGATGTCTTCTCCTTCGTGATGAAAAAGGAGGGAATGGAGTTCAAAGAGGCGCTCTACCAGCTCGCCGATAGAGCAGGCGTCACCATTACCGCCACCCGACCTGAAGTTGAAGCCGAGAAAAAGGAGAAAGAGAGACTCTACCAGACTAACGAAGCGGCCGCTCAGTACTTCCATAACCTTCTCCTGAACTCCCCTGCTGCTGAGAAAGTGCGTGGCTATGTCACCAGTCGTGGTTTCACCGCCAAGACCTTGGTTGACTTCAAGCTGGGTTATGCGCTGAATAGCTGGGAAGCCCTGAAACAGCACTTACTGGAGCGCGGCTACACCGAAAAAGAGCTGCTGACCGCTGGGCTGGTTGTTGAAACTGAGGACGGTAAGACCCACGACCGCTTCCGCCATAAGTTGATGTTCCCCATAATGGACATGCGCGGACATGTGCTCGGCTTTGGCGCGAGAGTCCTTGACGACTCACTGCCAAAATATATTAACTCACCGCAGACGCCGGCCTTTGACAAGAGCAGCAATCTCTACGGCATAAGCCTCGCCGCGCCAAACGTCAGACAGCAGGATGCGGCAGTAATCGTGGAAGGCTATGTTGACGTCATCACCGCTCACCAGAACGGCTTCAAAAACGCCGTTGCGTCAATGGGCACCTCAATCACCGAAAAGCAGGTCGGGTTGCTGAAAAAGTTGACCAAGAACGTGGTCTTAGCTCTTGATGCTGATGTTGGCGGTGAGGAAGCGATGCTGCGCGGCGTCAGTTACGAAAACGCTCTAGAGGCTGAGGTAAGAGTAGTTACCCTGCCTGAAGGTAAAGACCCCGATGATGTGATTAAAGAAGACCCCAAAGCCTGGCAAAAGTTGCTGGCTGAGGCAATCCCAATTATTGATTACACTTTCAATATCGTCACAGCGAAACTGGACCTGAGCACTGCCCGGGATAAGTCCGCCGCCGTGGAACAACTTCTCCCCCTCATTGGACAGATTAAGGACAGCGTGCGACAGGCACACTACCTGCAAAAGCTAGCCCATCTGGTCCAGGTCAGTGAGCGCAGTCTGGAAGCCACATTAAGTCGGGTCAAGCCCGAAAGGAGGCAATCGGTTACGCCCGTCCCCCAAGCGGTGGCTCAAGCCTTGCGCCCACACGTGTCCAGCCCGAGAGAGGAATACTGCCTCACTTTGCTCTTACAACACCCTGAGCTTAAAGCGAGTGTTGAGGAGCTTTCCCCGGAATATTTTGAAAATAGCGAACACCGTGAAATTTTTCTCGCCTGGCAGAAAGTTGACGACGTAATGGCTCTTAAAGAAAGACTGGACTCGTCCATCCATGAGCATCTGGACTGCCTGATAAACAAGAGCCTGCCGCCGCCGTTACCAGCCGAAAAGAAACTGGCGGATTGCGTGTTGCGACTGAAAGAGAGGTACTTACGTAACCTTGAAGCCCGAAAAGCGGAGATACTAGCGCTGGAGGCTGAGTCAGGCGGCACCGATGCTGAATTGACCAAGCTTCAAGAACAAGGGACAGAGACCAGCGTCCAATTACGTGAGATATTTACCAAAAAAGGCAAAAGATAACAGGAGGTGTGGTATGGCTCGCGGTAGAAAAAAGAATAGTACCCAACCGATGCCGCCACCGGAGGAGAGGCGAGAAGAAGAACTGCCACCTGAGGAAGAACTGGACGTAGAACCAGAAGCCACTCATGATTTGTATGAGACTTTCCCGGAAACTGAGGCGGAGTTAGAGCCAGAAGTCCTCCCAGAACCAAGTGAACTCTGGCAGGAAGAGCAGCTTGAAGTGGAGAAACCGGAGACGGTGGAAGAACTGGCACTGAAAATACCGCCGGAAGAGCTCGCTGAACCAGAAATCACGGACGACCCGGTTCGTATTTATCTTCACGAGATTGGGCGCGTACCTCTCCTCACCGCTGAGGATGAGCGAAGACTGGCGAAAAAGATGGAAGAAGGGAAACATATCAATGCCATCAGACAAGCTTACATCCTGAAGCAGGGAAGAACTCCATCGGTGATTGAAATAATTCTTACTTTGCTCAAAGAGCTGGTGCCGGTGGCTCAGGTTATGCCAGCCATTCAAGAACAACTCGGCTTAACGCGGACGGATAAATTTCTGGAGATTATTTCCGATACCGGACTGCATGAAGTTGTGGACAGCACCCTGAACCCGGAAATGGTCAGCAACCTGGCGAGCAAGATTGGCAAGACGCCAGCGGAGACGGAACAGCTACTGGTCAAGATATCGCTGAATAGCCGACTCCTGCCGGAAGAAGCGCTTAACGCCATTGGCGAAAAGACCTCACGAAAGGACTACGAGAAAGTCATTGGCAAGAGTTCCTTTCTCAAGTCTATCCAGCCACGTGAGAAGCAGTTTGAAGATTACTTCAAGCAGGTGGACAAGGAGGCAAAGAAAGCCGAGAGGCACCTGATTGAAGCCAACCTTCGTCTGGTAGTTAGCGTTGCCAAAAAACACATTGGGCGCGGCATGTCTTTGCTTGACCTCATTCAGGAAGGGAACATCGGGCTGATGCGAGCGGTGGAGAAGTTTGATTACCGTAAAGGCTACAAGTTCAGCACCTACGCCACATGGTGGATTCGCCAGGCACTCACCAGGGCTATTGCTGACCAGGCACGCACCATCCGCATACCGGTGCACATGGTGGAGACTATCAACCGACTGCTCAAAACGAGCCGACGCCTTGCCCAAGAGTATGGTCGGGAGCCAACCTCCACCGAAATCGCTAAAGAGATGGAAATCTCCTCGGACAAAGTGCGGGAGATAGTCAAAGTCTCGCAGTTGCCGATATCGCTGGAGTCGCCTATCGGCGAGGAGGAAGACAGCCCGCTGGGCAACTCCATTGAGGATAGGAATGCCCTGCCCCCCGTTGATGCCGCCTCCAAACAACTTCTCAAGGAGCAGATTGAGGAAGTCCTGCACACTCTCACCCCGAGAGAACAGCGGGTGCTTCAACTCAGGTTTGGACTGGAGGATGGACGAAGCCGCACACTGGAGGAGGTCGGCAAGGAATTCAACGTAACCCGAGAGCGAATCCGTCAGATTGAAGCCAA
>CAZCEF010000088.1:0-5517 GCA_964497695.1 uncultured Dehalococcoidaceae bacterium
ATGCCGCAAACCAGTCGCTAGGGATAAGAGGATATGCCCTCACTGTGGGGCAGAGATTAAAGGGGAGAAAACTTAGGGGGAGGGGTTAAGATGGAGGAGAAGGAAAAGTTAACCATCGTCGTCTTTAGCGGCGACTTAGACCGGGCACTGTCCGCTTTTATGATTGCCACGACGGGCGCCAGCATGGGAATGGACGTGACCATGTTCTTCACTTTGTGGGGTCTTAACATTCTCAAAAAGAACGAGGGTGGTTGGAAAAGTAAGGGATTGATGCGGAAAATGCTGAACGTCATCAATCGGGGTGGGGCAAAGAGGCTGACACTTTCTAAATTCAATTTCCTCGGCTTGGGTACCTGGATGATGAAGCGGTTAATGAAAGAGCAGAACATGCCCTCTGTGGACGAGTTCATCAAGACAGCACTGGAAATGGGTATTAAGCTAGTCCCGTGCTCGAATACCTGCGGGATAATGGGGGTACCGCCCGAGGCTTTCCGGCCGGGAGTGGTGAGTATGGCAGGGGCGGCTTTTTTCCTGGGTGAGGCGCGCAAATCAAAGGTAACGCTGTTTATTTAGAGCGTTTTGACGAGTAAAGGAGGAAGTGATGAAAGCGGACCAGACCCTTGATTGTATCGGACTTTACTGTCCGATGCCTATCGTCAAGACCGCCACGAAATTGAAAGAACTCAAGGTGGGAGAGGTTCTGGAGGTGCTATCGGACGATGCGGGGATAAAGCAGGATATGCCTGCCTGGTGCGAGACCACCGGGCATAAGTGTCTGGCAATGGTGGAGGAGGGGGAGGAAATCAAGTTCTATGTGAAGAAGACCCACGATTAGCGTTACTTTGATTTCCTAACTAGAGCCAGTGAAACTAGCGATAGACCAATGCTGATTAGCCCAACAATATCAAATACTTTGATGATGCCATAAATATCCATAAAATGCCCGAAGATTGGCTGAATGATGCTGATTCCTTCCATCCCCAGCCCGAAGTAAACCCCAAGAATGGTGGCTTGGAGCTGGGGTGGGATATTGTCCATCAGGAAGGGCTGAACGGTAGCCTGCCGCATGTAGAGTAGAATGCTGAAGAGAATGAAAGCGATAATTAGCCCGGCATTGAGGGGCAATATGGTGAACAGGTAAAGTACCGGTCCAGTAGCCACCAGCGTCAGGAAAATGGCACTTCGGCGGCCCCACCTATCCGAGAGCCACCCCCCGAATAAGCTGCCGGCAATCCCGCCCCCTCTGATAATGCCGATTAGCATCGCCGCATAGGCTGGAGTGACCTGGTGCTTGTCAACAAGGTATATCGGAATAAAAGACATAACTGAGCCGCCGATGAACTGGGTAGCAATCGCCAAGGTAAAGATGATGGCAATGGGTTTCAGCACTTTCCAGACGCCTGCGCCTGTGGGTAGCGCTGGGGATGAGGTCGCTCGAGTCGGCTCGCTAGCTTGGCTGGTTATCGGTGTTTGACCAAACCTCTTCAGCACTGGGGGTATTGCCACGAGAGCCGGCAAGCTGAGAATAATAAAGGCAAAGCGCCAGCCAAGCACTTCAGCGATAAGTCCGCCGAGAATTGGTCCAATGGCAAAACCGATACTCCCGCCCGACATGTGGAAAGCCACGGCTTTGCCTCTTTTCGTTGCCTCAAAGAAGCTGGAGAGGATGGCGAGGGTGGAGGGATGATAGGCGCCGGCAAAAATGCCCATAATGATTAAAACAGCCACCATGACATAATAGGAGGGGCTCAGTCCGACGGCTAAGGCGGTAATACCGATGCCACCCAGTCCCGTAGCAATGACTATGCTCCGTTTAAGACGGTCGCCAATCCAGCCACCGGGAAACTGGGATAGCCCCGAGGTCACATTCAAAGCAGAAAGCAGAAACCCCGACTGCAAATAGCTCAGTCCCAGACCTTCTCTGATAAGCGGTAGCAGTGCCGGCAGCAGTCCGGTGCACAGGTCATGGCTGAGGTGGGTATAAGTAAAGAAAAGGGCAGTCCCACCGCCCCACCTTCGGAAAACTTCACCTAATTTATTGTTATCGGACAATCAGTAGCTCTCTATCGGGAAGAAAAAATCTAGATTGTTGAATTGTCTTAATATCAAGGACATATTATACACGCCAAGCGCGCCTGCCTACAAATCTGGGCACGTTAATTTTGCGATAGGCACAATCATTACTCGCTTTGCCATCAAGAGTTGTGTTATGATTTTAAGAAATGGCAAAGCGTTCCAAAGCGTCTAAAAAGCCTGTTTTTTCGGCACGCTGTAAAGTGTGCAACACGATGGTTGACTTTGACCTTTCAAAGCCGTTACCGAAAGTATGGCGCTGTCCCAACTGCGGCAGTAAGAATTACACGAAGCCTAAACCGGCCGAATCTGCGTGATAAAGGTTGACTTACTCTTGACCTCACCCCCTATTCAAAGTGCTGGTATCTCACCAGCCAAAGAGCTTAGTTGAATACCCTTTCTGTGATACGATATAATCAGCTATGACGTCTCATTTAAGGGGGCAATTTTGCTTAAGACTCATAACTGTGGTGAACTAAGCAAAGAACACATCGGGCAGAAGGTAGCGCTGGCGGGGTGGGTGGACCGGCGTCGTGACCACGGTGGGCTCATCTTTATTGACCTGCGCGATAGAGAGGGTATTGTGCAGATTGCCTTTAACCCGGAAATAGCGCCGACTGCCCACGAAGTCGCCAGCAAAATGCGCAGTGAATACGTAATTAGAGTCATCGGTGAAGTCAACCGCCGACCCCCTGGCACGGAAAACCCCAAATTGCCCACCGGGGAGATTGAAGTCATCGCTAAAGAAGCGGTAATACTCAATACTGCATTGACACCACCCTTCTATATTAATGAGGAAGTTGAAGTTGATGAGAATGTCCGCTTGAAGTATCGCTACCTTGATTTGCGGCGCACCCGGCTGAAGAACAACCTGCTCCTGCGCCACAAGGTAGTGAAATTCATGCGTGATTTCCTTGATGCCCACGGGTTTGTTGAGATAGAGACGCCAATCCTGATTAAGAGCACTCCCGAAGGTGCTAGGGACTACCTTGTGCCGAGTCGCGTTCACCCGGGTAAATTTTACGCGCTCCCCCAGTCCCCCCAGCAGTTGAAACAGCTACTGATGGTGGGCGGGATGGAGAAGTACTATCAGATTGCCCGCTGTTTCCGGGATGAGGACCTCCGTGCCGACCGCCAGCCAGAGTTCACTCAGCTTGACCTGGAGATGAGTTTTATTGACGAAGAAGACATCCTCAAGCTTCTGGAGGAGCTTTTTACTTCAATGGTGGAGACACTCCTGCCGGAAAAGAAGATGATAAAGCCCTTCCCCCGCTTGAGTTATGCCGAAGCGATGGCTAAATATGGCTCGGATAGACCTGATTTGCGCTACGGGTTGGAAATCCGTGATTTGTCCGATATCGTCGCCAGGTCTGACTTCGCTGTTTTTACTTCGGCAATTGCCAAAGGCGGTAAGGTGAAGGGTATCTGTGTCTCTGGCGGTGCCAGTTTCAGCAAAAAGCAACTTGAGGAGCTGGGTCAAATTGCCCAGAGCCTCGGAGCCAAAGGTCTGGTAACGATGACGCTTGGTTCTACCCCTGGGCGTTTAGATGATTTGACGATGGATATGGTGAAGTCGGCGGCGGCGAAATTCCTGACTCTGAAACAGGTCAAAGCGATGGCGGAGCGCCTTGAAGCCACGATGGGTGATTTACTCCTCATCATCGCCGGTGAAGCTAAGTCAGTGGAAGTGGCGCTGGGTGGGCTGCGCCATGAGCTCGGACGCCAACTCAAGCTGGCTGACCCGAATATGTTTGCCTTTGCCTTTATTGTTGACTTCCCCTATTTTGAGCGGAACAAAGACACCGGCGAGTTGCAGACAGTGCACCATCCCTTTACCATGCCCAAAGATGAAGACATACCTCTACTTGATACCGACTTAGCAAAAGTGCGGGCTAAGAGCTACGATATTATTTGCAACGGTTACGAGCTATCCAGCGGCAGCATCCGAATCCATAACAGCGACTTGCAGAAGAAAATATTTCAGATACTCGGTTACAGTGAGGACCAGATTCAACAGAGGTTCGGGCACATGCTGGAAGCCTTTAGCTATGGTGCCCCGCCCCACGGCGGTATTGCCCCGGGAATTGACCGAATTGTCATGCTCCTGGCGGGAGAGGAGAGCATCCGCGAGGTCATCGCCTTCCCCAAGAACCAGAGTGCTATTGACCTTGCCTTTGACGCACCGTCACCAGCCAGAGACGACCAACTGAAAGAACTGCATATCCGTTTGCGAGAAGAGTAAATGGTTGACATAAAAGAAGTCGCCGAAAACATCTATCAGATTGACAACGAGGTTTACGGAGTTCGGGGGTGGGGGAGCGTCTATTTGATTAAAGAGGAAGGGAAGGCTCTGGTTGATACCGGACCAACCACCTCTGCCCCGATTATCCTCGATGGGATGGTAAAGGTCGGCGTTAATCCTGAGGACATCAACTATGTTATTGCTACCCATATCCACCTTGACCACTCTGGCGGTACTGGGTTCTTGCTGACGAAAATGCCTCAGGCAAAAGTCATCGTGCATCCCCGAGGCGCCAGGCATCTAATTGACCCCGGCCGACTGGTTGCCAGCATGGTCTCGGTTCAAGATGAGGCGACCAGGAAGATGTTTGGTGAGGTGGTGCCGGTGGCAGAGGACAGGATACAGGTGTTAGCGGAGGGTGAGAAAATTGACCTCGGTTGCGAGCAGATTTTGCGGATAATTGATGCCCCCGGTCATGCCCCCCACGAGCTGTGCGTTTATGAGAGCCGTAACAATGGGGTATTTAGCGGGGATGCGGCGGGGATGTTTCTGGGGGATGGTATTTCCTTTCCGCTAACGCCACCGCCCAGCTTTGACGTTGAAGTCTACATCAGTACGCTGGAAAGGCTCGCCGATTTGGCACCTTCGCGGTTATATGTCGCTCATTTCGGGGCGACCACCAGAGTTCAGGAGCACTTCCAGAGCGTAATTGAAGAACTGAGACTTATGGGTGAACTGGCAGCTAGGGCAGCCAAAGCCGGTAAGCTTGACGGGCTAGCAAAAAAACTTATTGCCCGGAAGTCAGCTAAATTAGCGCCCCTGAAAGGAAAACCACTATTATACCAGTATGTCGTTGAACATGCTATTCCAATGAATGTCTCCGGTTTCATAAAATATTTTCAGGAGAAACAGGGCATAATCTAGGGAGGCATTGTGAAAGTAACCAAAGAAAAAGTGGAAAAGAGCCAGGTGTTTCTGACCATAGAAATGGAGCCCGCCGAAGTGGAAAAAGGTCTGGTGGAATCCTACAAGCACCTGGTGCAAAGAGTGAATATCCCGGGTTTCCGCAAAGGGAAAGCACCCAGGGCTATTTTTGAGCGCTACGTTGGCAAGGGAAGTCTACTTGAGAACGCGCTGAACCACCTCGTGCCGGATGCCTATGAAAAAGCGCTGAAAGAGCAAAATATTGCGGCGATTGCCCA
>CAZCEF010000089.1:0-1660 GCA_964497695.1 uncultured Dehalococcoidaceae bacterium
GGGCTACACGGATTTTACCACCACCACTCAATTTCAAGTCGGGCTGAAAAGGCTGGCAGAAATCGGCCAGAAGAAAAAGACTGCCTTCATCTGCGCTGAACGATTCCCCTGGCGCTGTCACCGGCGCTTCATTGCTCGGGAACTGGAAAAACGGAGCTGGCACGTGGTCCATATCATTGACCCGGGGAGAGACTGGATACCCAGAACGCCTGCCCGCCCCGAGGTTATTTCGTCTTCAGGTCAGCAATAGCCGGACAGAGCATGTCCAGCATCTCGTCAGCTTCCTTTCTGGTGGCTATTATCGGCGGGTTAAAGCGCACCCGCGTGTAGTATTTTGCCAGCGAAAGTCGCACGTACAAGCCCTTTTGCAGAAGCTGGCGCTGCCACCGGCTCATCACCGCTGCATCGTATGGCTGGCGACTGGTCTTATTCTTCACCAGCTCAATTCCCAGCATCAACCCTTTACCACTGATGTCATCAACGATTGGTAGCGACTTCAGCTCACTGTTCAATCTTTTGACGACGTAGTTACCGATTTTCGCGGCATTTGCCACCAGTTTTTTATCCTGAATCAGCTTTAGCGATGCTTTCGCCGCCGCGGCGCCGATGGGGTTGCCGTGATGCGTCCAGCCGTGCCAGAGCATGGCTCCTTTCAAACCCTCGTAAATTGTATCGCTGATGAGTGTGGCACCAAAGGGCAGGTAGCTGGCGGTAATCGCCTTGGCGAGGGTCATCATATCCCAGTTGACATCCCAGTGCTCCATCGCCCACATTTTGCCAGTACGACCGAAGCCAGTCTGGACTTCATCGCCAATCAGCAGGACATCATAGTCAGTGCAAATTTTCCGGATGATGGGGAAGTATTCAAGGGGTGGGGCGATATTACCGGCAGCACCAAGCACTGGCTCAGCAATGAACGCTGCCACCGTGTCTGGACCTTCAGCCCGGATAATCTCCTCAACGTAGCGAGCGCAAAGAATACGGCACTTGGGGTAGTTCAAATTGAAAGGGCAGCGATGGCAGTAAAAGTAAGGTGCTTGGACAAAGCCTGAGGCAAGCGGTGCGTAGCCCGCCCAGAATGCGCCGCTCCCCGCCCGCGTCGCTGCCGCCGACCCCATACCGGCACCATGATAGGAGTTTTCGATACTGATAATCTTGTATTTCCCCTTGCCCTGCCGCGTCCAGTAAAGTCGGGCAAATTTAAAAGCCGTCTCTACTGCCTCGGAGCCACCGCTGGTAAAGAAAAAGTGAGCCAGACCTCTGGGGACAACCTTAGCCAAATCGCGAGCGAACTCAATAATGGGGACATTGGACTGCTTACCCAGAAGATGGGCAAACTGCAGTTTTCTTGCCTGCTCGCAGATAGCGTCTATGACTTCCTTTTGTCCGTGCCCCAAGGTATTGCTCGTCTGCTGAGAGCCGGCATCGTAATAGAAATTATCATCGGTATCCCAGCACTTGATGCCTTCCGCTCGGGCAACAATCGGTCCAATGTCTTCATCTCCCACCACCCCGAACCCGTGTATCAAATGTTTACGGTCTATCTTCAGGAGCTCTTCCGTCCGCTTACTTGGCATATGTCACCTCCAGATGCTTTGCAGTCAATATAACATTCCGAGGGCTTTTTCTCAAGACCAATATTCGTGTAATTATTTAGCAA
>CAZCEF010000089.1:1760-5481 GCA_964497695.1 uncultured Dehalococcoidaceae bacterium
TAAAGGGAAATCAGCCCGCCCGGTTGCCTTTTGACCAGCCCGGCGGAGATAAGGGCTTTAACCGAAGCTTCCCCCATGTAACCCACCGAGCGCAGGCGGTGGTCAGGGACTGGCTGCTCATTATTCTTCTGATGCTCGCGGCAGATTTCGGCAAGCAGCAGGGCAGGCTCTTCCCGGAGGCTCTTTAGCGCCTGTTTCATTACCTCAGTATTCTCAAGCATGACCGCGAATTCCTCAATGGCGCTCATCCTTTTCTTCGCTCCTTTTCTCGGACAGACGGTCGCGCTGCCAGCGATGGATGTCATCAAGGGCTGGCGGTGAGACACTGAAGACCTCAATATCCGACGGGAACTGGACGAGATGACCTTCGCGGATAAAGAGGATACCCACCTCGTTTGGTTTCAGGGTCTCGTTTATCCGCTTGGCGATGTGCTCATACCTTTTGTGCGTCGCTTCAACATAAAGTTCGGAGACCAGACTGGCGACCTTTTTGCTGAAGAAGCCGATGAGGATAAAGCGCTCCCAGTCCATACTTTCTTCGGCAAGTTCTTTGTCCTCGGTTGCCTCAAGAATGGCTCCATTCCGGCATTTGTCCTTGGCAATCTCATGGCTGGCGGAGTTCAGTTTAGCCATTACCTTGAGACCGTCTTCACCAGCGAGGGAAATTGACTCGTGGTAAATATGGTTCACCATGCCAATTCTTGCCTCTAGGTTGGCGATATGCTGGTTTACCTGTGCCCAGTAGAGTTTGTACTTCTCCGAGTATTCTGGAGGCGCTTCTTCGCTGCAGAAGATGAGGGGCACAAGGTAGAGCTTTCGCTTATTCTGGAATTGCTCCGCTTCCGGCTTTTCAATCTTGCCCAGTTGTTCGGACATTTGCCGCATCCTTTCCGCTATGTTTAATTTTAGCGTCTTATGCTGCGGTGAACAAGGGGGGCAGTAACCCCTCTTCCAAATTAAAAACTTTAACCGTCACTGTGCTATACTTTAATTTTGAGGTCATGAGGAATTAAGCATGGCGAAGGACTATTATGCCATTTTAGGTGTGCCGCGTAACGCCTCTGACGACGACATAAAGAAAGCCTACCGTAAGCTGGCAATGCAATATCACCCTGACCGTAATCCCGGCAAGGAAAAGTGGGCGAACGAGAAATTCAAAGAAATCAATGAGGCTTTCAGCGTCCTCGGCGACCCCGAAAAGAGACGGCAGTATGACCAGTTTGGCACGGCGGGCAACATCGGTGACATCTTCGGCAGTCCTTACACCCGAATGACTTTTGAAGACCTGATGCGGGACTTTGGTGGTTCGGGGCTGGGTTTTGATTTTCTGGACAATATCTTCGGCGATTTTCTTAAGGGGAGGGGTTTTTCCTTTAAGGTGTACCGCAGTGGGTGGGGCGGAATCAATCTGGAAGACTTATTCCAGCAAGCTCAAGCACCACCCCACCCCGAAGCCCGCTATGAGATTACCATCACCCGAGAGCAGGCGGCTAAAGGACTGGAAAAAGACCTCGTCAGGAGAGGCAGGAAACTGAGAGTTAGAATACCCGCCGGCATGAAGGACGGCACCAGAGTCCTCCTCCGCAACGCCCTCCAGACCACCGATGGTGTCCCCGGCGATATCATCATCACTGTCCGGGTCAAATAGAGAAGGGCGCTTCCCCGGACCTTGGGATTACAGCGCCCTCTCGTTTTCTGCTTTCCTAGTCGCTAGGCAACCTTGTGAGCCGCCAGCTTCTCCAGCGCCAGTACCATTGCCGAATGGTCAAGGTCAATATTGCCATCGGCGGCAACCGCATTGAACATCTCCTGGGCGATTGCTGTGCCCGGTAGACTCATATGGAGACTGCGTGCCGATTGTAGCGCCAGGTTGAGGTCTTTCTGGTGCAGGCGGATGCGGAAGCCCGGCTGGAAGGTGCGCTTGATTTGCCGTTCGCCGATAACTTCCAGTACTCGGCTGGCGGCGAGACCACCCATTAATGCCGCCCTGACTTTGGCTGGGTCAACACCGGCCTTGGCGGCAAGCAGCAGGGCCTCGGAAGATGCCAGGATGTGGAGCGCCACCGCAATCTGATTGCAGACCTTGCAGGTCTGTCCCGCACCATTATCGCCAATAGGGACGATGTTCTTACCCATCTTCTCAAAGTAGGGCTTGATTTCCTCAAATAAATCGGCGTCGCCCCCGACCATTATTGAGAGGATAGCTTTTTCGGCACCCACCTGACCGCCGGAGACCGGTGCATCAAGGTATCTACCGCCCATATCCTTTATCTTCTTGGCGAATTCCTTCGTGGCGATGGGTGAGATGGAGCTCATATCAACCACGATTGAGCCTTTCTTAAGACCCTCAGCCACGCCGTCTTTGCCAAAGAGCGCAGCTTCAACATCAGGGGTATCCGGCACCATCGTAAAAATAATGTCTGACTTCTGGGCAACTTCCTTGCTGCTTCTGCAGGGAATGCCGCCCTTGGCTTGTACCTCCTTAATCGCCGCCGGAACGACGTCGTAAATATTGACCGTGTTCCCCGCGGCGAGGAGATGACCGGACATCGGCTTGCCCATTATCCCCAAGCCAATCCAACCTAAGATTTTTTTGTCTGCCATTTATTACTTTCCTCCTTTCAAATATGGCTTAACCCAGCCTAGACCGTCTTCAGTTTTACCGCTTGGTTTGTACTCGCAGCCAATCCAGCCGTCATAGCCAGCTTCATCGATGAACTTGAACAGGTTGGTGAAGTTGATTTCGCCGGTGCCCGGCTCGTTGCGACCGGGGTTATCCGCGAGCTGGATATGCTTAATTTTGGCGATGTTGTTTCTAATGGTGTTGGTCAGATTGCCTTCCATTATCTGCATGTGGAAGATGTCATACTGGACGTACAGGTTGGGATGGTTCACATCCTTGATAAGATTGAGTGAGTCTCTGGTTGTCGTCAGGTAGAACCCGGGCACGACCGTGCTGAGGGCTTCCACGATCAGGAAGATCCCCGCCTTCTGCATCTCGGTGGCAGCAAAGCGCAGGTTCTCCACCACGGTCTTGCGGACTACGTCGGCGGGTACATCCTTCGGCGTCAAGCCAACGAGGCAGTTGATGCGCTGGCATTTGAGGGCTTTGGCGTATTCAATCGCCTTGTCAATCCCTTCTTGGAATTCGCTCACCCGGTTGGGCAGCACGGCGATACCGCGCTCCCCCGCCGCCCAGTTGCCCGCCGGTGTATTGTGCAGGACCATCTCCAGCTTCCACTTGTTCAGCTCAGCGGCGACTTCCTCCTTACTCTTCTCATAGGGAAACTGGACTTCCACCGCCTTGAAACCGGCTTTGGCGGCGCGCTCAAAGCGCTTGATGAACTCGACATCCGTGAAGAGCATAGATAAGTTGGCACTGAATTTAGGCATATTCACCTCCTATACAAAAGTAAATACTCTCTGGGCGTGTTTTTCTGAGGGTTTTCACGCCATACTACCCTTCTTTTGCCAAATTTGTCAAGATAGTGTACTCGTTTCACCTCGGTCGTAGGATTTGATGTCAGCATAGTTTGAATGTTAGAATTCCTGTGAAAATACGAGTGAAGGGAAGATAAGAGGATTGGTGAGAACGAGGAGTGCTTATGAGGAAGCGAGTCTTTTCCGGAATCCAGCCTACGGGCAACATTCATATCGGTAACTATCTGGGTGCCATCAAGAACTGGGTCGCTATGCAGGCGGATTATGATAATATCTTCTG
>CAZCEF010000090.1:0-3201 GCA_964497695.1 uncultured Dehalococcoidaceae bacterium
CTTACGAGAGCCTGTAAACACGGTACGAAAGTCGCGCTTGCTTTTATTTTGTATTTGATTATTATGGTATAATATAAGCGGATTACTCACTATGGAGTAAAGATGAGACAAAGCTGGACACGGAATAGTCTAATATATATCGCGATATTGCTGGCGGGTATTGCCCTTTTCTCTTACCTCTTACCAGCGGCGGATAAGCCACAGGAAGTCCCCTTGAGCCAGATTGTGGCGATGTCCCAGAAGAAGGAAATCGCCGAGATTAAGGTAGACGAGGATGCCCTACTGGTCACAACGACCGACGGCACTGAGCTGAGAGCCTTTAAAGAAAGCAATGCCAGTATCTATGATGTTAAAGGGCTTGACCTAGAAGGTGTGGTCGTTGATGTCAAGGGGTCAGCGGGAATCAACTGGGGGAGCCTGCTAATCAACTTCTTGCCCATTTTAATCTTCGGCTTCCTGCTCTTTTTGCTCTTCCGCCAGGCACGCGGGGCAAACAGTCAGGCGTTGAGCTTCGGGCGAAGTCGCGCCCGTGTTTTCTCGCCGAGCCGGGCAACGGTAACTTTTGCTGATGTTGCTGGTGTTGAGGAGGCCAAGCAGGAACTGCAGGAGGTGGTTGAATTTCTCAAAGCTCGCGAGAAGTTCCAGAAGCTGGGCGCCCGTATCCCCCGGGGCGTGTTGCTCGTTGGTCCTCCAGGCACAGGCAAGACGTTGATGGCTAAAGCTGTTGCCGGTGAGGCTAACGTTCCCTTCTTCTCCATCAGCGGTAGTGAATTTGTGGAGATGTTCGTTGGTGTCGGCGCGTCAAGAGTACGCGACCTCTTTGACCAGGCGAAGCGCAACGCCCCATGCATTGTCTTCATTGATGAGATTGACGCGGTGGGGCGACATCGTGGGGCAGGGTTGGGTGGCAGTCATGACGAGCGTGAACAGACCCTCAACCAGATTCTGGTGGAGATGGATGGCTTTGACACCAATACTAACGTGATTGTGATGGCGGCAACCAATCGCCCCGATATTCTTGACCCGGCACTACTGCGGCCGGGGCGTTTTGACCGGAGGGTGGTGCTTGACCGACCGGACATCAACGGTAGAATCGCCATTCTCAAGGTTCATACCAAAGATAAGCCGCTGGACGAGACGGTCAGCCTTGAAGTCTTGGCTAGGGTGACTGTTGGTTTCAGTGGTGCTGACTTGGCGAACCTAGTCAATGAAGCAGCGATTCTCTCAGCACGCCGCAACAAGCCGATGATAGGAATGAAAGAGTGTGAGGAGTCCATTGACCGCGTTATTGCTGGACCAGAGCGAAAGAGTCGCAAGATAAGTCAGAAGGAAAAGGAAATCACCGCTTACCACGAAGCTGGGCACACCCTGGTGGCTAAGATGCTGCCTAATGCTGACCCGGTGCACAAAGTTTCCATTGTTGCCCGAGGCATGTCGCTGGGGCATACCCGTCAACTGCCCATTGAAGACCGCTACCTGCTGACGCGCTCTCAGTTCAAAGATATGCTGGCGACTCTCCTCGGCGGGCACAGCGCTGAGGGGCTAATCTATAATGAAATGACCACCGGCGCTCAGAATGACATTGAGCAGGCGACCAAGCTAGCGCGAGCCATGGTGACCAGTTTCGGGATGAGCGATAAGCTCGGACCGCGAACTTTTGGTCACAAGGAGGAGCTGGTCTTCCTCGGTCGTGAAATTGCGGAGCAAAGGGATTACAGCGATAAGATTGCTGAGTTAATTGACGATGAGGTGCACCGCATTATTGAGGAAGCCCACGAGACAGCGAGAAAGATTATCACTGAGCACAAAACTAAGCTGATAGAGCTGGCGGACAAACTTATTGCTCAGGAGACAATTGAGGGTGAGGAGCTGGATGCCTTGTTCAAAGACATTGTTCCCAAGCCGGCGCGTGAAGCCCCGAAAGTAACTACGACCCCTGTCCCTGTTGAGCCGGCGGCGGAAGTGGTCCCCGAGCCGAAGCCGAAGAAAGCGCCGGGAGTACCGCGACTGATACCCAAACAGACACCGGCATCACCTGACTAACCCAAACCTAAAACTGAAAATAACCCCCGATGGGCAAACCGTCGGGGGGTTTTATTTACGTTGTTTGAGAAGTGGAGGGTCAATCCAGTACCGGGACTAGCAGCGTCTAAATGTCACGCCTCAAAATATAGTCGGCGAGATTGATTAAGGAATGGCGGGCATCATTTTGCGGCAGGTCTTTGAGGCTGTCGCAGGCTCTGGTACAGTATTCCGCCGCAATCTGGTAGCACTCGTCAACAATCGGAGAGTTCTTAATCAGCCTGATTGCCTCTTTGACGTATTTCTCGTTTCCCCTGTGTTGTAGTGCTCGGCGGACCGGGTTATCGCCGGGGAGTCGTTCCAGAATCAGCATCGCCGGCAGGGTGAGCGTTCCCTGCGTCAGGTCTGAACCGACCGGCTTACCTAATTTCTCCTCAGTGCCAGTAAAGTCCAGAATATCGTCCACGATTTGAAAAGCGATGCCCAGATTATGCCCGTATTCTTTCAGTTGTTCCACCGATTTTTCCGGTGCTCTGCTCAGAATTGCTCCTGCTTCAGTAGCCAGGCAGAAGAGGGAAGCCGTCTTGCCAGAAATCCTCTGGAAATAGTCCTGACGGGTCTGGTTTGTTTTGAAGGCAGCGAGGAGCTGATTGATTTCGCCGCTGGAAATGGTCGCCAAGGTCTGGGAGAAGAGTTTAATGACCCGCGGACTCTGGGTATCAGAGACAAATTCCCCCGCCTTGGCGAAGAGGTAATCTCCGAGCAGAATAGCGTCCTCATCACCCCAGAGTTTATTAATCGTCGGCTGACTGCGGCGCACCACCGACTTGTCTATCGCGTCGTCATGGACGAGAGTTGCCGTGTGCATCAGTTCAACTGAAGCCGCCATTGGCAGAAGATACGTGAGGTTATAATCATAGAACTTTCCTGCCAGCAAAGTAAGGGCGGGTCTGATTCCCTTACCCCCGCCCCTCACCACGTAGCTCAGTTGTTCCGAGAGCCAGGTAAAGCTAACCCGGCTTATTGACCGGAGGCTTTCCCGCACTTTTTCCAAATCTTCACGAATTGGTGTGTAAATATCAGAGAGTTCCAAGATGACCTCACCTAGCCGGGCTGTCCCAGTCGCTGGCTTTCTTCCTCAATCAGTTTTTCCTCTAGCTTGGTGAAAAGCGGCTGGGG
>CAZCEF010000090.1:3301-5480 GCA_964497695.1 uncultured Dehalococcoidaceae bacterium
AGCCAGACTGCCCAGTTGCGACTGGTGGATATTTTCCTCCCCTCAATGGTCAGGAACTCGTTCGCCGGGACATCATAGGGCAGATTCAAATTATCGTAGCCCATGAGCATGGCGGGCCAGATGATGCAGTGGAAGGGGATATTGTCCTTGCCGATGAAGTAATAGCTCTTGGTATCGCTCTTCTGCCAGAAATCACGCCACTTTTCCTTGTTGTTGTGAGCGGCTGCCCATTCTTTGGTCGCCGAGAGATAGCCGATAACCGCTTCAAACCAGACATAAATGCGTTTGTTCTCAAAGCCCGCCATTGGCACTGAGACACCCCACTCAATATCGCGGGTGATGGCTCGGTCTTTTAGTCCCTCCTCCAGATAGCGGAGGACAAAGTTAAGGACATTCTGCCGCCAGTGGGTCTGCTGCTTCACCCACTCCAGAAGCTCGGCATTGAAGGCGGAGAGTTTTAAGAAAAAATGCTCCGAATTCTTGAATACGGGCGTTGTCCCGCAAATGCGACAGTGGATGCCAATCAGCTCAATAGGGTTCAGGGGCTTGCCGCAGACCTCGCACTGGTCGCCGCGGGCGCTGGGGTAGGCGCAGTAAGGGCAGGTGCCTTCCACGTACCTGTCGGGCAGGAAACGCTGGCATTTGGGGCAGTAGGGCTGGGAGACGGTCTCCTTGTAGATGTAGCCTTTCTTCAGCAGGGTGAGGAAAATATCGTGAGTTACCTCAGCGTGGTTGGGGGTGCCGGTGGTGGTGAACAGATCCCAGGAGATGCCCAGCTTGCGCCATGACTCAAGGAATTTCTGGTGGTATCGGGCGACGATTTCGGCGGGTTTCTTGCCTTCCTGCTCGGCTTTGATGGTGATTGGCGTGCCGTGCTGGTCTGAGCCAGACACCATGACCACCTCATTGCCTTTGGTGCGGTGGTAGCGGGCAAAAATATCCGCCGGGAGATAAGCGCCAGCGACGTGCCCTAGATGAAGTGGTCCATTGGCGTAGGGCCAGGCAACACAGACCAGAATCCGCTCACTCATATCTATCTCCAATCCTATTCCTGAAAGAAGGTCAGTACCTGCTCGCCCTTTTCCGTCTTGTAGTGGGCGTAACCCTTTTTCAGGCAGCACTCCACGCAGTATCGTGCCGTCTCGCCTTCTTCTACCTCTTTGCCATCCTTCTCATCTATAACGAGATAACGTTCGGGGTAGGGTATGCCTCGGTGACACATATCGCACTTGACTTCGCCTAATGAAATACAACCGCGTCGCATAGGTTAACTCCTCTCAAAGCAAGAGTTCTTTTTCACATTCCAGACCTTAGCCAGCCTGAGCCACGTACGGTAAAGCTCTTTTCGTGACAGGCCGGTCTCCTGAGCTACCTTGGCAATCGCCTCCTTAGCGGGCACGCCAGACAGATACATATAATGTAACTGCTTTTCTATGTCTTCTGTCAACTGCGGCTGGCTTTCCGGCTTACCCGCTATCACCAGAGTGAACTCTCCCCGGGGAGTGGTAAAGTGCGTTATCGCTTCACTGACTATGCCGCGAAAGACTTCTTCGTGAACTTTGGTCAACTCACGACAGACGGCGATTTTGCGGTTGCCCAGAATCAGCAGTATGTCCTTTAATGAAGCTTGCAGTCTGTGAGGTGTCTCAAAGGCAATAATTGTGCCTGGTTCATTAGCCACTGATTTTAGCAGGTTTTGTCTCGCCTTTGGCTTGTTGGGCAGGAAGCCGATATAGGTGAACCTTTCTGTGGGGAGCCCGGAAACAACGAGCGCCGTAACCGCTGCCGATGGCCCAGGGATTGGCACCACCAGAATACCCCTTTCATAAGCGGCGGAGATTAGGTCGTAGCCGGGGTCGGACATTCCGGGCATGCCAGCCTCAGAAACGAGGGCGACGTCGCCATCCTTAAGACGATGCAAAATATAGCCTAATTTAGCTCGCTTATTGTGTTCGTGGTAGCTGGTCATTGGCGTTTTGATCTGGTAAGTAGTGAGCAGTTTTCTGGTCTGGCGGGTGTCTTCCGCGGCAATAAGTTTAACCTCGCGCAGAATGCGGAGGGCACGCAGGGTGATGTCTTGCAGATTGCCAATCGGGGTGGCAACAACGTAAAGAATAGGCATTATTGGTCATCCTAACTTATGTATTATAACCCACAGCTTTGATAGCTGTCTAGCTTG
>CAZCEF010000091.1:0-5370 GCA_964497695.1 uncultured Dehalococcoidaceae bacterium
CCCTGCGCCCGGCTGATGGTCACTACCTTGTCTTCAAGGGGCTGTCTTAAGACCTCAAGCAGGGAATGCCCGAACTCAGGTAACTCGTCAAGAAAGAGCACCCCGCGATGGCTGAGGCTGATTTCACCCGGTTTGGGGAAGTGACCACCCCCCACCAGCCCGGCATTGGAGATAGTATAGTGCGGAGCACGGAAGGGTCTTCCCCGCATTAAGGGAGTATCCGGCGGTAGTAAGCCGCTGACACTATAGATTTTGGTGACTTCTATAGCTTCTTCCATCATCATTGGCGGCAGAATAGAAGGTAATGCCCGTGCCAGCAAAGTCTTACCACTTCCCGGTGGTCCGGACATAATCAAATTATGGGCACCCGCCGCGGCCACCTCCAGAGCCCGCTTGACGTGTTCCTGACCCTTGATGTGCGCCAGGTCGGTGAATGGGATGGTGGGTGGTGCGTATTCAACTTTAGGTGGAGTGAATTGGGGCGCCGGAATTTCGCCACGTAAATAGTTGACCAACTGAGCCAGCGAGGTAAAAGGTAGAATTTTGGTGCCTTCAATCAGAGAGGCTTCTTTGGCATCAGACTCGGGCACGATGACGGTAGCGGCACCGATTTCCCTCGCCAGAGCGGCCATTGGTAGGATGCCGTTGGTGTGACGCAGACTGCCATCAAGAGACAGCTCACCGAGGATAATCATCTGAGAGACATCACTAGCAACTTGCTCCGAGCTGAGCAGAATGCCGAGGGCAATCGGCAGGTCGTAGGATGGACCGGCTTTCTTCAGGTCAGCCGGTGCCAGGTTGACGATGATGCGTTTCATCGGGAAAGTAAACCCCGAGTTCTTGATGGCGGCGCGAACTCTTTCCTTAGCTTCCTGCACCGCCGTATCGGGCAAGCCGACAATCGCCATCGCCGGCAAGCCGCTGGAAATATCCACTTCAACATCAACCGGATGACCGTCAAGCCCCAGCACCGCGGCAGTTTTGACCTTGGCTAACATAGCTCTCCAGTTAAAGGGACGCTTTGCCGATTAGACCAAAGAAATGGAAAACCACAACCACAATTATCGCGGCGATAAAAGTGCCCACGACCACTTGTCCTAGCGAGTGGTGCTTGAGTTCAATTCTTGCCCAGGCGACCGGCGGTAAGAGGACCGCGGTTGCAGCGCCAATTGAACCGTAAAGGATAGTCAGTACAGTTACCGACGCACCAGCGAAGGCAGCGTGGAGGCTTATCTTCCAAAAAAAATTGATAAACATAAAGACGGCTAACGAGGAAAGTGCCGCCACAAACGATGCAATCAGTACCAGAGGTGCCTTGAAGTAAATGAGGAGCGCACAGCCAGCAACCGTGCTGACCGTGGCGAGGACATAAATTATGTATCGCTGCCGACGGATATTAATGAAAATACCTTCCAGTTTTTCGTTGTGGACAAGGTAAAGGACGACAGAGAAGACGGGCAGTATACTGATAGCAGTTAAAATCAGCACCCACTTCATTGCCTCACTAGGAGTGGCACTTGCTTTAAAAGAGAGTAACAGAATTAAGATGAAGCTCACCAGAAAGGGATTGAGGATGCCCGAAGTTATTTGAGCCAATTTCGTTTTCATCTGCGTTCAAGTAAGATATTATACAATACAGACTGGGGATTGCGCCAAAAATACCCCTCACAACTATTTTCCACGCAATTTGTTCCAGATCAATTGAATTCCCCATCCCAATAACCCCCAAAAGAACACGGATGCCGGCACATAAACCTGCGGGATTCTTAATATCCAGGGGATGGTAAAATGTGCCTGAGCGGAATGCGGGTCACCGAGAAATCTGATTGAGAGTCCATAAATCGCATCACCGAGCAAGGTCCCGGGAATATTGAGCAGGAACAGGGTATCTGTGTGTCCGCGGAACCAGACCGATATAAGACCCACCGCTATTCCGTAGAGTATAAAACTAAAAATAAGAATTATTCTCTTCATGGCGTAAAATTATCGAAGTCCAGCACAGGCGGGAGAGAGCGCTTGTGCTTATTTGCTGCGATTTTTGCCTCAATTTTCCTTTTCACGTCAGCGGCGAGTTCGCTACCCAGAAGATAGCGGTCTACCTCTTCATATTTGAAGCCAAGCTCCTCCTCCGAGGTCTGCCCCGCCCATAGCCCCGCCGAAGGTGGCTTATCAAGAATTGGCTTGGGAATGCCCAGGAATTTCGCCAGTTCCCTCACCTGTCCTTTGACCAGGTTGCCCAGAGGCATGATGTCCACTCCGCCATCGCCGTACTTGGTAAAATAGCCCACCTCAAGCTCACTGCGGTTGCTGGAGCCGACCACGAGGTACTGAAGTTGATTGGCAACGTAATAAAGAGTGACCATTCGCAATCGTGACTTGAGGTTCGCTTGCGCCACCAAGTCGGTGGTGGTTTCTACTTCATATCTGGGTAAAGCTTTTCGCAGACAATTTAGAATATCATCAAGAATGACTTCCGTGGTTGGAATTGAGAACTTCTTCGTCACAAGGAGGGCGTGGGCTTTGTCCTCTTCTTTGCTGAAGCAGGGCATTATGACACCGACCATACTTTGTGGGAAAGCCCGATGGCAGAGTACCGCCAGCACGGAGGAGTCAATGCCACCGCTCATCCCCACCACCACTCCCTTTCTCTTGGCAGCAGCCACCTGCTCCCTTATCCATAACACCAGCTTTTCGGCGAGCTGCGCCATGTCCATATCAACCTCCGTTAAGTGGTAGTATACTATCCTGAGATAGGAGGGTCAAAAGTCAGCTCCTTGTTTATCACCTTGCGTTCAGGTAATATAATCTAGTCAAGAAGGAGGCATTGATGTTTGAACGGACCCTTCTCGTGGGACAGTCTGGGAAAGAATACAAGTACTGGATTTATGCCTTGGACGATAAATTTGGCTCAACGCCGGCTAATTACGTATTCGTCAGGGAAGTTGAGCCAGGCTGGTTTGAACCCATTTACATTGGTCAAACAAAAGATATCCATCGTGAAATTTTTGAAAACCTCCCCCGGTGGCAGTGTATTCTGAAGAACCGCCCCACCCGTCTCTGTGTCCATAGAAGTCGCAACAATGAACTGGAGCGATTAGCTGAAGTCAATGACCTGATTCAGAGATACAGACCTGACTGCAATGGCTGACTAGCCTGTTGATTTGACTTGCCTTCCCTGAATACTTAAAATGGTAACTGGGAGAACCAGAATGCCTATTTATGAATACCTTTGCTACGATTGTGGCTCAAAGTTTGAGCTGCTGCGTCCCTTCAGTAAAGCTGATGAAGCGGCTTCCTGTCCGCAATGCAATAAACAAGCCCGACGTGTAGTCTCCAGGTGCGCCTCCTTCTCCAAGAGCGAATCCGGAGAGAGCACCCCGATTGGCGGTAGCTCCTGCAGTAGCTGTGCCGCTTCCTCTTGCAGTACCTGCGGTCACTAAAATCGGGAGGCAGTCTATGGCAGTCCGCACCGGCATTGCCAACCTCCCCCTCCACGGCGGCAAAGCGCCCCCCTGGCTTTTCCAGCGGATGGTGAAGCTCGCCCGTGAGATTACCCTTGTCGTCGTTACCGACTTTGGCCCTGAAGAAATGCTCCGCCGTTTATCTCACCCTTTCTGGTTTCAGGCTCTGGGCTGCGTCCTCGGTTTTGACTGGCATTCCAGCGGCGTGACCACCACCCTCTGCGGCGCTTTGAAAGAAGGCTTGCGTGGGCTGGAAAGGGACATCGGGCTGTTTGTTGCCGGTGGCAAGGGCAGGACTTCCCGCCAGACTCCCTCTGAAATCGAAGTGTGGTCCGACCGTCTTTCCCTCAATCCAGCGCCCCTAGTCTATGCCAGCCGGATGTCGGCAAAGGTGGATAGCGCCGCCGTTCAGGATGGCTATCAGCTTTATCATCATACCTTCCTCTTCACCAGCAAAGGCGAATGGGCGGTCGTCCAGCAGGGGATGAACGAGACCAATCGCTACGCCCGGCGCTACCACTGGCTGGGGGAAAAGGTAACTGACTTCGTCAACGAGCCCCATTTTGCCTTTGCCGCGGAGAAAATCGGGTCGGCGCTGAACCTGGTCGCCAGCGAAAGTAAGCCAGCACGCAGTACCATCACCGAAATCGCCACGACAGAGAAGCCAGAAAAGACACTCAACGAGCTCAAAAAACTCAAAACCCTAACTCTCCCCACCCGCCACGAGATTCTGGTGACTGACCTCCACCCCGATAGCATCAGCAGGATTTTAATCAGCACCTACGAGCGCCAGCCGCAGGACTTCGAGCAGTTGCTGGGGTTATCCGGCGTTGGACCCAAGACTATCCGCGCCCTGAGCCTGATTTCCGAGCTGATTTATGGCATCGCCCCCAGCTACCACGACCCCGCCCGCTACAGCTTTGCCCACGGCGGCAAGGACGGCATCCCCTACCCCGTTGACCGCCAGACCTACGACCAGAGCATTGAAATCCTCCACCGCGCCATCCAAAGGGCGAGGCTGGGGCTAAGCGAGAAGCGGGAGGCGGAGGGGAGACTGAGGGGGCTGGTGGGAAAAGGTTAAGAAAGTTTGTTGAGACTGAAGCCAAGTTTACAATTTGGCTTATTATTACATTCTTGGAGAGGGCATGTGCTTCTTGGCTAATTCTGCCAACTGGTCGTAGGATAAGTCACCTTCCTTCGCATTCCATACGATATCATAGAGTTGCTCAGCATCACGAACCCCTTGGTCTTCTCCCCACTCTTCAATCTTCAAAAGCCGTATCTTCGACTTGTCATCCAGCAATCGGAATTTCCCATGCCGATAAACCCCATCGTTGGGGTCTATCTGGTACAATCCTTCTTTTTCGAGTCTGCCGTTTATGTAGATATTCCATAGGTCAGTCAGAACCGTAAGAAAGGAACAACCGTACTTTCGGTGGTACTCTTCTTTCTTGGTTGGGTCATAGCCAAATCTATTATCAAGCTCATCAACTCGGTGTTGCAACTCATGACAAACAACGAACTCTATGTTCGGCTTACTCAGGTATCCCGTACCAATATATAGATTGATAACGGTTTTCTCCTCGTCCCCAAATTCACTACAAGGGCTACAGTAGACCTGGGGCATTATCAATCTAAGCCCGGATATTCGGCAAGTCAATCCCTTAGCACTCAGGCGTTTTACCGAAATGCCCAGAAGTAATTTCTTTTGTTCATTATCAAAGGTGCCTTTCTCATCATATATATTCATTGCACAACAGCATCCCGAACAATATTCCGTTACTCGGCTATTGCGGTAGTCTCTCCATCCCCTCTACCACATCCCCGAAGTCCTCAAAAGGTATGCAGTCCCAGCCCTTTTCCTGACAGCGTCGGAGCAGTTCATCGCGGGCGAAGATGTGATGGGCTT
>CAZCEF010000092.1:0-1766 GCA_964497695.1 uncultured Dehalococcoidaceae bacterium
AAACCGTTGAGATTATCGGACACTCCGGGATGTTTGATTATATTGAACTGGATGGTGAAGACGCTTCCTGGGACCTGCCATCTCTGGAGAACTTTGCCCGCGCCGTCGAGCTTTTTCCCCATATGTCGGCGATGATGAAGGTAGAGCGCGAGCCACGCCTGTTTATCACTACCCGCTCGCTGGGAGCGGGCATTCAAAACCTACTCTTTGCCGATTGTTACTCGGCAGACGAGGTGCGAGAGTGTATCAGATGCGTCCGGGCGGCAAGCCCCCAGGACAAAGGCTACCACGGCTGTAACATCCGCCGCGCCACCGGCTACGTAAAAGACATCGGCAACGAGGTCTGGGCGCAGGCACAGCGTGAGGCGGTCATCGCTGTGATGATTGAAAAGGTCGGCGCCGTCGAGCAGGTGGAAGAAATCTTTGCCATCAAAGGCGTGGACATGATGACCTTCGGGCCGTGCGACTACGCCATCAACATCGGTAAGCCAGGAGCCTACTACAGCGCTGAAGTCCAGCAGAAGACAAAAGAGGTAATCAAAATGGCTATCAAGAAGGGTGTCCGACCCAGGGTAGAAATCGGTAGCTTTGAAGAGGCGAAGCCATACCTCGAGATGGGCGTGCGCGATTTCTGCGTCGGCACCGACCTGGCTATCATCTACGAGTTCTGCAAAACTAACGGCGAAAAGATGAGGAAACTACTGGAAGGCGCCTAAGTAAAAAGGAGGTTTGGTAATGCCAACTGAAATCAGAGTCGCCGCCGAGACTTTGCAGGAGTTCACCAAGTCGGTCTTCGTCAAGCTGGGTATGTCCGTTGAAGATGCGGACAAAGTAGCCTCAGTGCTGGTCTGGGCAAACCTGAGAGGGGTGGACTCCCACGGCGTGCAGTTAATTCCCTGGTACGTGGAGGCGGTGGACATCGGGCATATGAAGGTAAAACCAAATATCCGAATTGAGAAGGAGACATCCGCCGCGCTTTTGATTGATGCTGACCATGCCTTCGGGGCAGTGGTGACCGTATTTGCCATGGAAAAGGTGATGGCAAAGGCGAAGAAAGTGGGGATTGGCTGGGCATTTATCCGCAAGCATAATCACCAGGGCACAATGGGCTACTATCCGTTGCTGGCGGCGGAGAAAGATATGACGGGTATCGCCATTTTAGGCGGCAACACCACCACCGCCCCTTTCGGTGCCAAGTTTCCGGGCATCGCCAATAACCCCATCGCAATATGTGTCCCGGCGAAGCGACACCGCCCCCTCATCCTGGATATGGCTCTGAGTCAGGCGGCGGGCGCCAAGCTGATTCTGGCAAAGGAAAAAGGTGTGCCGATTCCGGAGGGCTGGGCGTTTGATAAGGACGGCAACCCCACCACTGACCCCTCAAAAGCGGCATTTCTGACGCCACTGGGCGGACCCAAAGGCTCAGGACTATCTATTATGCTGGAGTGCCTGACCGGCGTCATGGTGGGCTTTCCCAAGGTGGAGCCGGTCGTCACCTACAAGGAGCCGCCCTACGGATTGGGCTCGCCAGTGGGCAACCCGGAGCGGATACGCCGCCACCTCCAGAACAGTGCCGTTGCCGCCATTGACATCCGCCAGTTCACCGATGTCGCCATCTACAAAGAGCACATTGATAACCTGATTGACGGGATAAAAGCGCTGCCCAAAGCGGAAGGCTTTAGTGAAATTTTTGTCCCCGGTGAGCCGGAGTGGCGGTTTTATGACGAACGCACCCAGAAAGGCATCCCACTCCCTGAGAAGACTTA
>CAZCEF010000092.1:1866-5242 GCA_964497695.1 uncultured Dehalococcoidaceae bacterium
GATAACCGGTGCGCCGGGCTTCTTGAGCTGTACCGCAACCAGCTGGCTCAATATTTCCGCATTGGCTATCACCAGACAACCAGCAAAAGTAGCCGGTGCCGTCGCCCCAGCCATTGGCATGCCGTAAATGATGTTGGGAATCCCCTTCTCGGCGCAGAGCAGGCTCTTATTCACCGCTTCTTTCCCCTCAATTAGCGGGCTCACCGGTTCGGAAGAACTGCCAAAGAACGGCTTCTTCCTCAGTCGCTCTTCCCCCCCACCCACTATGGCACAAAGCTCAATCATGTCCTTCAGACTGCGGGCGTCAACATTCTCCACGAAGACGGGTTTAGAACAATTGCGCAGAAACTGGAGCAGACTAACCCTGCCGCTGAAATCGCCACCCGCCACAATGGGCAGGGTGAGGTTAGTCGTGGCATTCCAGCACCATTCAATATTGGGTAGAGCATCAATGAGTCGAGACTGGTCAATCATATCCGCAACGTAGGTCTTGCGCCTTCTCCCCGTCCACGGGTCCATATACTCACGGGGGTTGGGCGTTGAGCCGAAGTGAGCCCCGCTCAAGCCATCAAGGACAAACGCCGGCTCCCCCTCCCGGGTATACAGGGTTATTATCTTGGGCGCTGTCTCCAGGGCGCGCTCCACCAAATAAGAAGGTATTTTCACTCGGTCGCGATTGGTAACATCAGCGCCCGCATCGGCAAGAAGCCGGATTGCCTCGGCACTTTCAAAAGCCACACCCGACCTTTCCAGAACCTCCAGAGTGACAAAATGGAGCTCCTCAATCTGTTTGTCAGAGAGAATGCGGAACATCGGGGTTTTGAACTGAACCGAATTTGACTGCATTTTTTAAATCCTTTCTGAAATGAATAATTTTATATTAATCCTTCTTCAGATATTTCTTCAACGCCACTAAAATTACCAAAAACCGATGCTAGCTGTATTTGGCAATTAGCTTCTTGGCTATCGCGCGGAGTTCCTTACCGATTTCTTCTATATCTGCAAATTTAAATTCTCTCAAACTCACTCCGTATAACTTCTTCTGTATATTGTAGGCTTTCTCGGTAAGTACCACCGTGCCATCAGCTTTGATTTCCTCAGTACCCTCAAGCTTCAAGCCAGCAAGATTGATAGCAATTGCCTGTTCCAGAGTCAGTTCCTCAGGTAGAGCTACCTCTACCCCACCCGCCCCGATGCGGATGGGATAACCACCCGGTAACCCATTGGGTCCAGGGGCATGAGCCAGTTCTCGGGTATTATTCACAATCGCCGTGATATTCCGCACTGCTGAGGCGGCGACGTAAGGTTCGTTGAGCAGGGTTGTCCATTCCGGGGGTGTTGCTCCAATCAGGCTGTCCGACATTAAAGCATCAAGCGGATATTTGTCAGTTACATCTCTATCACCAACCATAACTTTGAAGAAGTGCGGTATGTGGGCGCCTTGAGCGGCGACCGCGTGGCAGCCAACCAGATACACGATTACATCGCGCATCGGGATATTTTCGGCAACGCTTATTTTCCGGTGGATTTCCCCAACAATGAGGTCAATATTCCCCCCACCCACAAGCGGACCCAATCCATTCCGCCAGAGCACTGGATTCACCACGTCCGGGTAAGAATTGTTGATGGCGGGGGCGGTGATACCCGCCTTTTTCCGGGCTTTCATCAGCTTGGCGATAAGCGGTACGTTCAAAGGGACAAGGCAAGCCGCTGCCTTATGATAGTCAGGACCAACAGCGCGCGGAATTACCCTCATCTCCATCCAGCCCAGCAAAGTTAGCGCACTGTAGATTACGTCTGGATGATACTTTTTCAGCAATTCAGCCGTGGCGTCAATATCATTGACATCGCATTTCTCAAATTTTATTGTCTTCGTGTAGCCCTGCTGACCGGCACCGATTGCCACACATTCCGTTTTCATTCTGGGGAAATCGTCTCTGATGTCACAGGCAATAATGTTGCTTATTCCTTCACTGCGGGCAATAAATTCCAGAACCCATCCCCCAAGGTCGCCAATGCCAAAAAGCATAACCGTGCTCATTTTCATCTCCACGGAGGCATTTTTATTTTATAGGAGTATACCACACAAATTCCGAGTGGCAAAGACGGGCTGAACTTGACAATAACTTGAGAGATAACAGAAGATAACAGAAGATAACTATACACACCCTCTTTAGCCGAGGAGAGCAAATGCCCAAAATGACCAGCCTGCAGCGCGTACTGACGACACTCAGCCTCAAGGAGCCGGATATGGTGCCGACCTTTGAAATCATTGTGGACAAAAAGGTGCGTGATGCCATATTGCCTGGCGCTTCCTACGAAGACTTCGTGGAATATATGGACCTTGATGCCGCCTGTTATTACGACTGGGCTTACGATAGGTACCAGACCATAGATGAAGCCAAAGGCATCATTCGCGATAAATTCGGCGTTATCAAGCGCTGGACAACCGAAGTTGACCCCATGCCAGTTGAAGCGGCGATAAAATCGGAAAAGGACCTGGAGAAATACATCCCCCCTGACCCCGATGTCCCCTGGAAATATGAAGCCATTGAAAAAGCCGTGAAAAGGCTCAAGGGAAAGCGGGCAGTTATCGCCACTGTTGTTGATGTTTTCTACGTAGTGAACGAGATGCGGGGCATGGCGAACCACTTCATGGATTTGATTCGCAATCCCAGTCTGGTGGAGCGACTCAATGAAATCGTGCTGAACTACAACCTGAAATATATCCGGAACTGCATTGAGATTGGGGTGGATATTATCTGGGTTACCGGCGATTTCGCCAGCACCATAGGTCCGATGGCATCACCCAGACATATGGCAAGGTTTGCCATCGCTCCGCTGAAAGCCCAGGTTGACGAATGTAAGAAGCGCGGTATTCCCTGCCTGAAACATACTGATGGCAATATCTGGAGCATCTTTGATATGCTGATTGACACCGGCATTGCCGGTATTCATCCCATTGACCCCGGTGCCGGTATGGACATCGGCGAGGCGAAAGCCAGATATGGTGACTGCATCTGCCTGATTGGTAACATTGACTGCGGTGCCTTGCTAACCATGGGGACTGAGGAAGAGGTGCGCCAAGCAGTCAAGGAATGCATACGAAAGGCGGGGAAGGGGGGCGGGCTAGTCTGCGCTTCCAGCAACTCTATCCACTCCGGAGTGCCGCCCCGAAATTACATCGCCATGATTGACGCCATCAGGGAATACGGGAGATACCCCCTTTCACTGTAAACCCAACCTTGACATCAGGACTTCTATTTTATTAATATCACACTATAGCTCTCCCACAGAGCAAGAAAGGAGAAATTCCAACCTATGGCTAAGTATGAGGCGTTAAAGCAGGCAATTTTAACCGGGGACGAGAATATCG
>CAZCEF010000093.1:0-5224 GCA_964497695.1 uncultured Dehalococcoidaceae bacterium
TTTCCCGACCGCGTCCTCAAGCAGAAGGCAAAGCGGGTCAAACGTATTGACGGCTCAATCAAGAAGCTAATTAAGGATATGATTGAGACCACACATGCTGTGCCGGGTCGGGTGGGACTTGCCGCTCCACAGGTGGGCGTCCCACTGCGGGTAATTGTTATCGGCATGCCGGAAGAAGAGGATATTGTTCTAATTAATCCCGAAATAGTCCGGCGGAAGGGAGAGCGCCTGATAGACGAAGGTTGCCTCAGCCTCCCTGGATTTTTCGCTCAGGTCAAGCGTTCCGAATCGGTCACCGTAAAAGGGCAAAACCAGAAGGGGAAAGAAGTAAGAATCAGGGCTGAAGGACTGCTGGCACAGGCTCTGGAGCATGAAATAGACCATCTGAGCGGGACGCTTTACATTGACCGTCTGGAGAACATTGAAAAGCTACGCAAGGTTGAGCCACAGGAAGCCAAGCTCAGCGATTAGCCTAGTCCCCTTCCCACCCTAACTTCTCACCGGGTGAGAGTTATTGTACTGTGTCACAATGTAGCGATAGCGATTCGTGACGACAGGAGGCTCCTTTTTATGACTCTCTGACCCTTCCGAATCAAAGTAAAAAAGGTCGTCCAGATTATAACTGGGGAAAGCCTTCTTGGCGCCGATAATAAACTTCTGATTGATGCTCCGCTTCCCCTCCCGCACCCGATAGACCTGACTCAACGAGAGTCCCATGGCTTGAGCCAGCTCCGATAGGTTCCGGTATTTGCCACTGGACAGCTCAAATACCCTCGTCTTGATTACCATGTTACTCCCTAGATATGCCATCTGAGTTATCTTGGTGCCAAAAACTGCCAACTGTCAAGACAGCGGCATAACAAAACCGACGAAATTTTCACCTCAAATATAAAGGGACATTCGCCATTTGTCAAGCAAAATAGGTAGTCCAGTAGTCATAGGAAAGAAGTCCCACCTAATCTCGTTCAGATAGGTTGCTACACATCTAGGTGCCATTTTTGTTTTATCTAAATGGACAATTGACCCTATCCCCTTCCCCTCTCCTGACAGGAGAGGGGGCAAGGGGGTGAGGTCTCTTCGTTTTTGGTAGCACCTGATGCCTAATGTCATTACTAAGAAAAGGCAGTGCCCGAAGTAATCTCAAACCAAGAATGCCATCAAGATTGCTTCCCCTTCCCGAAGGGGCAATGACAATCTAAAGCAAAGACAAACGCAAACAGCAACCAAGCGAGGTTGTGTCATATCTCTGTCGGGGGAATCAAGTTACTCAGGTATTGAACGAGCATACGTAGTTGACAGCTAACCAAAACAAGCTTAGAATACATCATCACAACTAAATCCCAGAAGTAAACAATCCCACAATGCAGAACTCCTGGCATCCCAAACTTGGTAATAGAGTCTTCCGCCCCCACCGGCTCAAACGTTTCCGCCTGAGACGGGTCCTGGGTATCCCTGCCCTCTTCAGTGCCGGTTTTGGGGATGTTGGCAGTTCAATATACTACGCGCTGGGTGTGGTCGCCCTGGCAGCGCTGGGTGCTTCTCCCGTTGCCCTTGTCCTTGCCGGTATTATCTTCATTTTCAACTGCCTGACCTACGCCGAAGGAGGTGCTATGGTGCCTGAAGCCGGTGGTTCGGCAACCTTTGCCCGCTACGGCTTCAACGACCTGGGTGGCTTCGTGTCTGGATGGGCGCTTATCCTGAGCTACATCGCCACCATCGCTATCTCCGCTTATACTATTCCACCCTACCTCGGCTATTTCTGGCCGGCTCTGAAAGACCCGCTAGTCGGCACCGCCTTTTCCATGGGCGTTATCGCCGTCCTAATGCTTATTAACATCATAGGCATAAAACAGTCAACCCGTTTGAATCTCCTTTTCATTATTTTCGTCATTATCACCCAACTGGTACTCGTCATACTTGGGGCAGTCCTCATCCTGGTGCCCAATCCACAAAACCTTGTTCAGCACATATTCGGTGCCGATAACTGGCCCTCCACTACCAGCCTCATTTATGGCATCTCCATAGCTTCCCTCTGTTTCACTGGAGTTGAGACCATCGCTCAGCTTGCTGAGGAGACCCGTCAACCTGAAAAGAGAATACCCCGGGCATATATCCTGCTAACAATCGCCGTTTTTTCGCTTTTCACCGGCATATCAGTGGTAGCCCTCGCGGCGATGACACCGCAAGCACTTGGCGACCCGGTCAATGGCTGGGCGCGCGACCCCGTGGCGGGGGTGGCGGCACACCTTCCCTCCCCAGTCCTGCGTGCCATCTTCGCCCCGCTTGTCGCCGTTGCGGCGGCAGGTATCCTTTTCGGAGCAACAAATGCTGGCGTTCTGGGAAGTTCACGCCTCGTTTTCAACCTTGCCACCCAGCGCCAGTTCCCCGAAGTGCTCAGTGGCATTCACCGCCGATTCCGAACACCCTATATTGCTATTATTGCCTTTTCTCTTCTGGCGATTGTCATCCTGATACCCGGCTTTTTCGTCACCCGGTTCTTTGCTGACCTTGGTGCCTTGTACGTCTTCGGGTCTCTTCTTTCCTTCGCCCTCGCTCATGCGTCAATCCTGAGCCTGCGGGTGAAACGGCCGGATGCACCCAGACCTTTCAAACTGGGGTGGAACATTACCTATAAGCACCGCCAGCTACCACTCACTGCCATACTTGGCTTCCTGGCGACAACCATTGTGTGGTTTACCGTCATTGTGACCAAGCCCTTCAGCACCGGCTTGGCTGGGTTCACCTGGATGATTGGTGGCTTCATTATCTACTACCTCTATCGCCGCGGAGCACGCCTGCCTCTGACCCAAGCCCCGTCGGAAAAAGAATCGATTAAACTGTAATTCACAATAGCGCCAAAGTGTTGTAGATTTTAAAGAATGGGATTATAATAGCCACTGACTAAAAAGACGATTGAGATGGAATACCGCAATATTCTGGTGCCGGTGGCTGGCACAGAAGCCGATGATGAAGCGATGAAGCTCGCCTGCTGGCTGGCGAAAAAAGACAGGGGCAAAATCTGGACAGTCTATGTCATCACTATTAAGCGCGCCTTGCCTCTGGAAGCGGAGATTGACTCGGAAATGCACAAAGCTGAGGAAATCCTCGACCACATTGAGCGGGTTGCCGAGGAAGAGGAATATGAAGTAGACACGGATGTCCTGCAAGCCCGTGAGGCAGGACCCGCTATCATTGACGAAGCGATAGAAAGAAAGGTGGACCTTATCCTAATTGGCATCAAGCAGAAGAAGCGCTTCGGGCAGTTCAGTCTGGGTAACGTGGCACCCTATGTCTTGAAGAATGCGCCGTGCCCGGTACTGCTGGTACAGGTGAAGTAGCGGAGTAGCTTATGAAAGTGGTGATTATGGGTTGCGGACGGGTGGGTGCTCAATTGGCGGAATTACTTGACACCGACGGGCACGAGGTAACCATTCTGGATATTGACGCCTTCAGCTTTAAACGGCTATCGTCAACCTTTGGCGGCACCGCCCTTATTGGTAACGGAATTGATCAGGAAGCACTAAAGAGAGCCGGAATAGAGGAGGCGGACGTCTTTGTTGCCGTGACTCAAGGTGATAACCGCAATATTATGGCGGCGCAAATCGCCAAGCACATTTTCAATGTGCCGCGAGTCATCTGCCGGATATACGACCCGTTGAGGAAGGAAATTTATGAAATGCTGGGTATTGAAGCGCTAAGTCCGACGGTAGTCTTCGCCCAGCTGCTGAGAGAAAAGATAGAGACTAAGGTGAAATAATGTATATCATTATTGTTGGTGGCGGGAGGGTAGGCTATTATCTCGCCAAAGCGCTGCTGAGTGAAGGGCATGAGATATTGATTGTTGAGAAGAACGCCCGTTTCTGCGACCTGATAAACGAGGAAATGGGGAGCGTCTGCTATAATGGGGATGGCTGTGAAGCTTCCGTTCTGGCAGAAGTTGGCACCAACCGTGCTGATTTATTCATTGCGGTAACTGGTGACGATGAAGACAACCTGGTCGCCTGTCAGGTCGCCAAGTTTAAATTTAAAGTGCCCCGCACCATCGCCCGCATCCGCAACCCGCAGAATGAAGCCCTTTTTAAGAAGCTGGGAATAGACGTGCCGGTCAGCGCCACCACGATGATTCTGGAAGCTATTGCTAAAGAAGTGCCAACCCATCCGCTGACTCACCTGCTGACCCTCAGCGATAAAGGCTTGGAGATTGTTGAGGTCAGAATCCTGCCTAATGCCAAGACGATAGGTAGGTCAATAAAATCACTCCACCTGCCAGAAGAAACCAAGCTGGCTTTGCTCATCCCTAGAGATGGCAAGCCAATAATTCCAGCCAGCGATACTGTCCTTCAGTCTGGGGACCAGGTAATCGCTCTTATCCCTCCGGAACTGGAAGAAGATTTAAGAACTACCCTGACTGGAATTTAGGGCTACGTCCTCCCTCTTTGATTATAGGAGGCTTACGTTGACCAAGCAGTTCTGGAATGGGGTCATTTTCCTTCTGATTGCGATAATTCTGATTGGCGTAGTAATCATCTGGTCAAAATACACACCCGCCCAGCCGATAGAAATTTCTATTTCCCCCACCCCGAAATTACAGGGCGAGGTTTACGTTGGCGGCGCAGTTACTAACCCGGGCATCTATCCAGTAAGAGAAGGTGATAGTTTGGATGACATCATCAGTGCGGCTGGGGGTGTCTCAGATAACGCCCACCCCAATCGGCTGGAGATTTATATTCCCATAGCCGGCGAACTAGAGCGAACTCAGAAAATTGACATTAATCGGGCGGAAGTGTGGCTCTTACAGGCACTACCGGGCATCGGTGAGACCAGGGCTCAAGCTATCGTGGAGTACCGCAAAAAGAATGGCCGTTTTGCCAGCATTGATGACTTGACCAAAGTGGACGGTATTGGTCAAGCTACCTACGACAAGATTAAGCACCTGATTACCGTCGCCGATTAGAGATGTCACCACTGATTTATCTTAGCTGCGCCTGGATTGCTGGCATTTTTATTGGCACGATTTTTGATTTGCCTTATGTCCTAGTGCTCACTGGATTGGTTCCTCTCCCCTTCCTCTTCTTCCTCCGCTACCGCAACATAATCCTCCTTGCCAGTCTTACTCTGGCCACCTTCTTTGTCGCCAGCGCCTACTCGTTTTCCAGCCAGCACACCGTTAATGAAAATAGCCTGCATTTCTACAACAATAGCGGAGTTAGAGAAATTAAGGGCA
>CAZCEF010000094.1:0-2120 GCA_964497695.1 uncultured Dehalococcoidaceae bacterium
AGGACGGCTTCTACTTTATCGCGCATGATAGACTCCTTGAAGAATTTTAGTCAGCGGTTCTTAATTTAATTGTAACTTTAAAAATGAGTAATCGTCAAATTACCGTATTCTGGGGGGATTATTTCTGGTGAACCCTATTGCGGACAGAGCATTTTGCTGTTACAATCAATCCACTTATAATGGAGTGACAGGCAAACTATGGGTCAGGGACGGTGAATAGCTTGGCCTGAGAGGAGGCAGACAAATGTTATCTCCCAAGAATGTTAAATGGGCGGGGGAAGCGGAGGTAATCATCATCGGATACGGGCTGGCTGGGGCTGTGGCGGCAATTACTGCCCACGACCTGGGTGCCAGTACTATGATACTGGAAAAGCAGAGAGCAGACACGCATTGCTCCTGTAGCAGCATCTCCATGGGCATAGTCCTGTCTCCTTCCGATATCCCACGAGCCACCGAGTATATGATAGCTTTAAATCAGACTGGCCAACCGGGAATGCTGTGGACTGATATTGAGACCATACGAGCTTGGTCAAAATATGCGGTAGAGAACCGGGACTGGCTGGAAAAGCTGGGGGGCAAAATCAAGTTCTTTGCCCGGGGTGGGGAGTTTCCTCAGCTTCCCGGTTCGGATAGCATGGAATCCTGGAAATATCAGGGAAACGGGCGGGGTATGATGCGATTCATGTATCAGCAGGTGAAGTCCCGTCAGATTGACGTCTATTATCAGATGCCGGTGCAGAAACTGCTCACTGATGAGAAGGGCGGCGTAATGGGGGTGAAAGCCATTGACCTTCGCCGCGGGCAGCCCAGAGAAGCATATTTCAAAGCTTCCCGCGCGGTGATTTTGTGTAGCGGGGGCTTTGAAGAGAATGAAGAAATGAAACTGCAGTATTTGAAGGTTCACCCCGCCTACTTTACCGGCGGGACGGCTAACACCGGTGACGGTATCAAGATGGCGCAAGAAGTCGGTGCTGACCTCTGGCACATGAATTGCGTCTCGGCGCGTCTGGTGGCGAAATTCCCTGATTTCCCAGTTGCTTTCTTTATTGACTTCAGCGGTGGCGGCTGGAGCCAGCGCCAGATGATGACAACCAGAGAAAAACTGCGTGCCGGCTATATTTTTGTGGATAGGTATGGGCGGCGCTATTTGTCGGAGACACTAAAACCTCACGTCGCCTATTACGAGCTGACATCCTATGACTCCCATAAACTGGAGTATCCCCGGGTGCCCAGCTACTACATTTTTGACCGGAAAAGAATGGAAATGGGTGCTCTTGGTCAGCTTACCAGCGGTCCCTCAGGTCCGGAGCAGTTATACCGATGGAGTCGGGATAATTCAGTGGAGCTGAGGAGGGGGTGGGTTATCCGCGGCGAAACGCTTGCCACGCTCGCCAGCCGGATTGGGGTATCAGCGGCTATCCTGGAAAAAACCGTTGCCCGGTGGAACCAGCTTTGTGTGGCTGGGAAAGATGGCGACTTAGGCAGAGACTCGGCGGAAATGGTGCCTCTGGACAGCCCGCCGTTTTATGCCATTAGGTTATTCCCTGGAGGTTCAAACACGCAGGGAGGACCGCGGCGGAATAGCCAGGCACAAGTAGTGGACGCCTTCGGGGAGCCTATTCCTGGCTTGTATGCCGCCGGGGAGTGTGGGTCAATTTACGGTATGCTCTACCCGGCGGGGGGAGGGAACCTCGCCGAGTGTATTGTCTTTGGTCGCCTTGCCGCAGAAAATGCCGTGAAGGAGGCGCCGCGGAAGTGACTGCGTTATAATAAATAGAGAGGCAAAATTGGCTTGTTTCATTGTTTTGATTAGGGTAGAATATATAGTTAAAATTCAAGCCAGTTAGCTCTAGAGTATATCATGACGACACAGGACGAAAAGCTTATTAGGTTAAGACGACAGCGCAGTAAGCAGGCGATTGAGCTCGCTATGCAGGGTCGCTGGCGCGAAGCTGTTGCCGCCAACGAAGTTATCCTGGAAAGCTTCCCTAACGATGTTGATGCTTACAATCGTCTGGGCAGAGCTTATATGGAGCTTGGCGAATATGCCCAGGCAAAGGAAGCCTACCAGCGTGCCCTGGAGTATGACCCCTATAATGCTATCGCCAAGAAGAATCTGC
>CAZCEF010000094.1:2220-4999 GCA_964497695.1 uncultured Dehalococcoidaceae bacterium
TACCAGCGTGCCCTGGAGTATGACCCCTATAATGCTATCGCCAAGAAGAATCTGCGGCGCTTGAACTATTTAAGTGAGACCGCCATCAGCACTGAGGGTGAATTCCGGAAAGTTGAGCCCGAGCAATTCATTGAAGAAATCGGTAAGGCGGGTGTGGTCAATCTCTATAACCTGGGAGCTAGGGAAGTCCGAGCCCGTCTGGTCGCCGGCGATAAAGTTTACTTAAGGATTGTGGGTCACAGTCTGATTGCCGAAGACGGTCGTGGCGAATATCTCGGACAGGTTGATTCTAGGCATGCCCGGCGCCTTATCAAGCTTATGGAAGGGGGCAACAAATATTCGGCATCAGTGGTCAGCTCCGTGGAAGAGGCAATGACCATCATTATCCGGGAGACCTATCAGCACCCCAGTCAGGTGGGGAAGCTCTCCTTTCCGTCAAAGGGGGTGGAGGAGATTAAGTCCTATGTTGATGAGAGAGTCTTCAAGCTGGAATCGGAAATTGAGGAAGAAATGGTTGAGGAACCCGGCTACACCATTATTGGTGGGGAGGAAGTTGAGGTAATGCCTGAGGAAGCCCAGGATATAACTGATGAGATGATTAATCAGGAGGACTAGGAGGCCCAAAAGATTATGGTTTCAGGAACAGTCAAGCCGGTTAGTATCGAAAAAGAGATGCAGAGCTCCTATCTTGATTACGCCATGAGCGTCATCGTCTCGCGGGCTCTGCCTGATGTTCGTGATGGATTAAAACCAGTCCATCGTCGTATCCTCTACGCCATGAACGATATGGGGCTGACCCATGCCAGCCCCCACCGCAAGAGCGCTCGTATCGTCGGTGAGGTCCTGGGTAAATACCATCCCCACGGCGATGCTTCCGTGTATGATGCTATGGTGCGTATGGCGCAGGACTTTTCTATGCGCTACCAGCTCATTGACGGGCAGGGCAACTTTGGCAGTATTGATAACGATCCGCCGGCAGCGATGCGTTACACTGAAGCCCGTTTAGCCAAAATTGCTGAGGAGATACTGGTTGATATTGACAAGGACACCGTGGACTTTATGCCTAACTTTGATGATAGTCTCAAGGAGCCCTCGGTCCTGCCGGCACGATTGCCCAATTTGCTGATTAACGGCAGTTCTGGCATCGCCGTCGGTATGGCGACCAATATCCCCCCGCACAACCTGACTGAGGTCTGTGATGCAATAGCTTACCTAATTGATAATCCCGATGCCATGATTGATGAACTTACCCGGTTCATCAAGGGACCTGACTTCCCGACGGCGGGCATAATTATCGGTCAGGAGGGAATCCAGAATGCTTACGCCACCGGTCATGGCAAAGTCTTGGTGCGAGCCCGGGCGCGAATTGAGGATATCCCGGGGACGGGACGAGACCAGATAATTGTTACCGAGCTTCCCTACCAGACGAACAAAGCGGCACTACTTGAGACCATCGCTGACCTAGTGAAGGACAAGAAAATTGTCGGCATCGGGGAACTGCGTGATGAATCTGACCGTCAGGGCATGCGTGTGGTTATTGAGTTGAAGCGGGAAGCCTACCCAGAGCAGGTGCTCAACAACCTTTACAAGTACACGGCGATGCAGTCGGCTTTCTTCGTCAATATGCTGGCACTGGTTGACGGTCAGCCGAAAGTCCTCAGCCTGAAGGAAGTCCTCCAGCATTACATTGACTTCCGCCATGTCGTTATCACCCGCCGTTCCAAATTTGAGCTCAAGGTTGCCAAGGAGCGGGCTCACATCCTGGAAGGTCTGAAAATCGCGCTGGACAATCTGGACGCGGTAATTGCCACCATACGTAAATCGGAGACGCCGGAGATAGCTCGCCAGCGGCTTATGGCAAACTTCAGCTTAACCCAGGTTCAAGCACAGGCTATTCTTGACATGCAGTTGCGCCGGCTGGCAAGCTTGGAACGCCAGAAGATACTGGACGAGTATGAGCAGTTGCTCAAGACCATCAACTATCTGGAAGAACTCTTAGCCAATCCAAAGCGAATTTATCTCCTGATAAAAGGGGACGTAGCTGATTTAAAGACCAAGTATGGCGACCCGCGCCGTACCCAGATAGCCGCCGAAGAGGTCACCGAATTCCGCAAGGAAGACCTCATCCCTCACCAGAGAATTGTGGTGACGCTCAGCACCCGCGGCTATGTCAAGAGTGTTCCCGCCCGTGTCTTCACCCCCCAGCACCGCGGCGGGAAGGGCATTATCGGCATGGTGACCCGGGAAGCTGATGCCGTCAAACTCCTGTCGGGGGCAGATACTCATGATAGTCTGCTTTTCTTCACCAATCGCGGCAAGGTCTATAGCCTGAAGTGTCACGAAATCCCGATTGATACCTCGCGCATCGCCAAGGGGACCGCCATCATCAACCTGTTCCCGATTGCGGAAGGCGAGCGGATTACAGCGATGGTGCCGGTGACTGACTTCAAAGATAAGACCTTTATTCTGATGGCGACAATGAACGGTGAAATCAAAAAGACAGCGGTGACCAACTTCGCTTCAGTGCGGAGCAGCGGGCTTATTGCCATGGACTTGGCAGAAGGCGATGAACTGGTTGCTACTTGCCTTGCCACGGACAAGGATGAGGTTATTCTGGTCACCCAGCAGGGGCAGTCAATTCGCTTTAATATTTCCAGTCTGAGAGCGAGCTCCAGGACAAGCGGCGGTGTCCGTGCCATCCGCCTCAGGAAAGGCGACCGTGTCGTCAGTATGGACAAAGTTATCAAAGGCGCTTACCTGCTCGTGGTGACCGCCTTTG
>CAZCEF010000095.1:0-4833 GCA_964497695.1 uncultured Dehalococcoidaceae bacterium
ATCTGCCCCGGTTCCTTTGATACGCCAATGATGAGAAGTATGGCTAAACCCAGGGGCTGGGCTTCCGATGACGAGTACATCAAGCACCTCGGGAAAGAAATCCCGATGGGCAGGCTTGGCTTACCTGAGGAAATGGGTGATTTAGCCGTATTTTTAGCCTCAGACAAGTCCAAGTACATCACCGGGACCGAGATTGTTATTGATGGCGGCAATATGATTCAGGAGCACAAAAGGTAGAGGGGATACTGCGTAGAAGGGCGAAAATTGACAATCCTGAGTCATTATGATATTTTTGGCGCAGTAGCCCCCAATTGCTAATTACAGCGGTAATTCATCTGGAATCGGAGGGAGGACAAGATGACACTCACTAAAGATAAGACGACGCTTACCAAAGAGCAGCTTGTTGAGATGTACCATCAGATGGTAAGAATCCGCAACTTTGAACAGGCTCTGCCGGATTTGTTCCTGAAGGGCTACGTCGTCGGTACCGGGCACGTCTCACTTGGGGAGGAGGCGGTGGCGGTCGGCACGATGGCTGCGCTGAGCCCAAAGGACTACATCATATCCACCCACCGCGCCCATGGACATGCACTAGCGCGCGGTGCCGATATTAAAATCATCCTGGCTGAAGTGTTCTGCAAAGCTACCGGCTGCACTGGCGGCAAAGGTGGCTCAATGCATATCCATGACTTTGACCGCTACTTCTTCGGGACGGTGGGCATTGTCGGCGGCGGCATCACCATCGCCGGTGGTCTGGGTCTAGCCTCCAAGATGAGGAAAAGCGGTCAGGTCTGCGTCGGCTTCTTCGGTGATGGCGCTAGCAACCGTGGTACCTTCCACGAGGGACTGAACCTAGCTTCGCTCTGGAAAGTGCCCACCGTTTATATCTGCACCAATAACCAGTACGCCATGACCCTGCCGCTGTGCAAAAACTGCGCTAACCCAGACATCGCCGCCCGGGCGGCAAGCTATAATATGCCCGGCTATAACATTGATGGTCGGGACCTCTGGGCTGTTTACGCGACCGTCAAAGAGGCAGTGGATAGAGCTCGTAAAGGCGAAGGACCAAGTCTCATTGTGGCTAACACCTATCGCCTATCACCCGAGCATAGTCTGCGTGTGTCCACCATTGCCGGAACTCAGTACCGCCCGCCCGGTGAGGTGGAGGACTGGTGGGAAAAACATGACCCGGTCAAAATCACCCGCAAGAAGCTGATGGATATGGGTTATCTGACTGAGAAGACTGCCGCCAAGATTGAGGCGGATGCCACGAAAGAATTTGACGATGCTGTCCAGTTCGCGCTGAATAGCCCTGACCCCGAACCTCAAATGGCTTTTGAAGGCATCTATGCTCCAGAGGAAGGAGGGAAATAAAGTGGCGGTTCGTAATATAACCTTTCGCGAAGCCGTTGCCGAGGCGATAAAAGAAGAAATGAAGCGGGACCCCACCGTGTTCATAATGGGGGAGGACCTAGGCAAGTTTGGCGGTGCCTTCGGCGCCACTCGCGGACTGTACCAAGAGTTCGGTGAAGAACGCGTCCGTGATACCCCCATCTCCGAGACCGCCATTATTGGTTTTGCCCTCGGAGCCGCCATGGGTGGTATGCGACCTATCGCCGAAATCATGCGTAATGACTGGATGACTATCTGCATGGATGAACTCGTTAACCAGATTGCCAAAATGCGCTATATGTCTGGCGGTAGACCCGAAATACATCTGGTGGTCAGGACCAGTGCTGAGGGTGGCATCGGACTCGGTCCCCAGCACTCTCAAAGCTTTGAAGCCTGGGTCTGCCATGTGCCCGGACTGAGAGTGGTTATGCCCTCTAATGCCTATGATGCCAAAGGCTTACTCAAGTCGGCCATCAGAGGCCATAACCCCGTCATCTACCTGGAGCCGGTTACCCTGCTCGCTACGACCGGCTCCGTCCCGGATGAAGACTACACTGTTCCCATTGGTAAAGCCGAGGTAAAGAAAGAGGGTAAAGACGTTACTATTGTTGCCTGGGGCACCGTTCTAGCAAAGTCACTTAATGCCGCCAAGGCACTAGCCAACGACGGGATTGACGTTGAGGTTGTTGACCTGCGCACTCTCCGCCCGATGGATACCGAGACAGTCATTAACTCCGTGAAAAAAACGGGGAGACTGGTCATCGGGCATGAAGCCAACAAGACCGGCGGACTGGGAGCAGAAGTTGCCGCGACGGTTCAGGAACTGGCTTTTGACCATCTGGATGCGCCCATCAAAAGAGTCGCCACGCCGGATGCCATCATCCCCGCCAACCGCAAGCTGGAGAAGTTCGTCCTGCCTCAGGAAGAGAAGATTGTTGAGGCAGTCAAGTCCATTGTCTAGTGAATCAAGGAAGCTGAAAATGGCGCCGGTAGTCTCGCCAATGGTGCTGGGAGAGGCTAGCGAATAATATACGGGGAGTGCTCTCTCCGGCGGAAGAAATAGCCGGCAACCAGCCCAACTATTAGACCCCCGAAGTGTGCCTGCCAAGCAATTCCAGGCAGGAAGGACAGGATGACAAACCCGCCGATGACGGCGCCGACTAGTGGGATGGGGGCAGGAATGGGGAAAACGTAGACGGGTACTTTGGGTCGCATTACTGCCAGCGTCCCACCCACGGCAAAAATCGCCCCCGAGGCGCCGATAGCCGTCACGTAAGGCGGGGCCAAGAAGACAAACAGCAGATTACCCACCACTCCCCCGATGAAATAGACCAGCAGGAATTTGCCATTGCCTACCAGCTTCGTTAGGTAAGTCCCGAAAAAGTGGAGCGTAATCATATTCGCCAGAATGTGCCAGATGCCGGCATGCAGGAACATCGCAGTGAACACCGTCCACGGCTGGCTCGGGAAACTGGCACCCTGCACCCCTAGTAACGAAACGAGAGAAATCCTCCCCATAAGCGCCGCCAGTGCCGTGGCGATGAACATCAGCAGATTGATTGTTATCAGCCACAGTATCAAGCCCATCCAGAACCCCTGATAGCGCCCGTAGTAGTAGCTCATAATTCCTCGTTATTCAGAGACATAAGGCGCCCGGAGAAGAGCGTCTCTTTTTAAATATTACTGGATTTACAGGTGAGTTTCCACCGCCTAAGTAAGGTTCTCCTGGTTGGAGCAGGCGCTCTATCGTTGTGAGAGGTTGTTAACCGATAGACCTCCGCTAAGGTGGTTTTTCTGTTTCAGCCGCCAAAAATGATAGAATAACAATATGAGCGACTACATCATACAGGTGGAAAATCTGGTCAAGAAGTATGGCGATTTGGTTGCCGTCAATGACATCAGCTTTAACGTGGCGCCCGGTGAAATCTTTGGCTTCCTCGGTCCGAATGGCGCGGGCAAAACTACCACCATCAATATCCTGTGCACCCTGACCAGACCCACCGCCGGTAGAGCCACCTTAAATGGTCTGGACGTCGTGCGCCAGCAAAGCCAAGTGCGCCAGCTAATCGGTCTGGTCTTTCAGGACCCCAGCCTTGATGAGCGCCTCAGCGGGATGCAGAATATGCGCTTCCACACCCTCGTCTATAACGTTCCCAGCCGGGAAAGAGAGGGACGGATTGAACAACTGCTCAATATGGTGGAACTCTGGGATAAACGCAATAACCAAGTGCGTACTTACTCAGGAGGCATGAAACGCCGGCTAGAACTGGCAAGAGGCTTGCTTCACCACCCCAAAGTATTGTTTCTTGATGAGCCTACCCTCGGACTGGACCCCCAGACACGTAACCGCATCTGGGAATATATTCTTGACCTTCGCCGGCGCGAAGGCACCACCATTTTCCTGACTACCCACTATATGGACGAGGCTGATAAAGCCGACCGCATCGCCATCATTGATTATGGCAAGCTCGTGGCGATGGACACGCCAGCAAAGCTCAAAGAGATGGTGGGCAAGGACATCATCGCGGTAAAGACTGAGAACGACGATAGGGCGGCGGAAGAAATCAGACTGCGCTACCAGATTCAAGCTAGGCGAGATGGCAATGAGCTGACCTTTGAAGTGGCTAAGGGCGAGGAATTTATGCCGGTCTTTATCCGGGAATTTGGCACGAGAATATTACGTGTCAGCCTGCACCGCCCCAGCCTGGAAGACGTCTTCCTGAAGCTGACCGGTCGGCAAATCCGACCCGAGGAAGTTGATACCTTTAAAGCTATGGTGCGCGCTCACGGTCGGCGGACGCGGCATTAGGAGATAGCAATGAGACACCTGCTTGGCGTTTATACTATCTGGTATCGTGATGTCCTGCGCTTCTGGCACGATAGGATGCGATTGGTTGGGTCAGTGACTATGCCCCTTTTGTTCCTCTTTGTGTTCGGCAGCGGACTTAGTTCCAGAATTGGCGCCCTCGGACCGGGTGTTGATTTCACCAAGTTTATGTTCCCCGGAATTATCGGAATGACGGTGCTGATGAGCTCCTTTATGGCAGGAGTTTCTGTGGTCTGGGATAGGGAGTTCGGCTTTTTAAAAGAGGTACTGGTGGCACCAATCAGCCGCGCCGCCGTCTCAATTGGTAAGACACTCGGTTCGGCGACGGTAGCACTGCTTCAGGGCATGGTCATTCTGCTACTGGCACCCTTGATGGGAATTTCAGTATCAGCGATGACCATACTGGCACTGCTGGCGCTGATGTTCTTACTGGCGGCAGCGATGGGTTCTTTCGGTATCTTGCTGGCAACACGCATACGCTCCATGGAAGCCTTTCAGGCAACGATGCAAATGCTGATGTTCCCGATGGTCTTCCTTTCCGGGGCTTTCTTCCCGCTTCAGGGCTTGCCATCCTGGATGAACGTTCTGGTCAAGATTAACCCCGCCACCTACGG